>JAGPHI010000050.1 GCA_018055565.1 Oscillospiraceae bacterium
GACAGAAGCAGGCTATGTTGGCGAAGATGTAGAAAACATTCTTTTAAAGCTGATTCAAGCCGCTGATTTTGATATCGAACGTGCGGAACGCGGCATTATTTACATCGACGAAATCGACAAAATTACGCGCAAAAGCGAAAACCCCTCTATCACACGGGATGTGGGTGGCGAGGGCGTGCAGCAAGCGCTGTTAAAAATTTTGGAAGGCACGGTCAGCAATGTGCCGCCACAAGGCGGGCGCAAGCATCCGCAGCAGGAGTTTATCCAAATTAACACCAAAAACATTTTGTTTATCTGCGGCGGCGCGTTTGACGGGCTGGATAAACTGATTCAAAAACGTACCGATACTTCCGCACTGGGCTTTGGCAGCAAGCTGAAAGACAAAAGCGAAGAAGCCAAGCAAAACCTTTTGCGCCTTGTAGAGCCGCACGACCTTGTGCGTTACGGCCTTATTCCAGAACTGATTGGGCGTATTCCGGTGGTTACGGTGCTGAATCCGCTGGACGAAGGCGCATTGGTGCGCGTAATGAAAGAGCCGAAAAACAGCTTAATTAAGCAGTATGAAGCGCTTTTGAAAATGGATAATGTGGAGCTTGATATCACCGATGATGCTTTGCATGAAATTGCTAAAAAGGCGATTGCGCTGAAAAGCGGCGCGCGCGGCTTGCGCAGCGTAATGGAACAAAACCTTTTGGGCATCATGTATGACATCCCCAGCGACCCCACTATTATCAAAGTTACCGTGGACGCCGCCACCATCAACGGCGAAAAGCCAAAACTGGAATATGGCGCAGTGCGCAAGCGTTATAAAGCGCTTGCATCCGCCAATAAATAGCAGCGCGGAGGCAGCCTTACGATAAGCGAGGTTGCCTCCTTTGGTAATTATTTCGGCTTATCGTTTTTTTAAATAGCGTGGGGCATGTGGGCTTTTTAAACGGCGCGTATGCCAAAGCCTTTAAAAGATTGAAAGGCTACCCTATATTTTTAGTAGCGCGTTATGCGCATGGAGGTTTTTTATGGCCGATAAAGTAAAAATCATCTTGGATAAAAACCCCGATATTCTGCGCCTGCCTGCCATTGCGCTGCGCGGGCTTGTGGTGTTTCCCAATAATATTATACATTTTGAGGTGGGGCGCGCCAAATCCATTGCAGCTGTGGAATGGGCGCTGAATAATAATAACGCGGTGTTTTTGGTGGCGCAGAAGGATATGGATGTTGAGGAGCCGGCCTGCAAAGATTTGTTTCAATTTGGCGTTGTTGCTGAAGTAAAACAGCTTTTGCGTGTTTCTGATGATATCGTGAAAGTGGTTGTTGAGGGTAAATACCGTGCAAAGCTGCTTACACTGGACGGTACGGGGCGCTTTTTACTTGCATCCACAAAGCCTGCACCAGTGCATACGATACGCGCCGCAGATGCCGCGAAAGCCGAAGCGCTGATGCGGGGCATTAAAGAAGCATTTGAAGAATACTTAGCGCTTAATCCGCGCATTTCAAAAGATACGGTATTTAATATCATTACAAACGATAATCCGGCATTTTTAAGCGAATATATTCCCGCAAATTTGCTTTTTAAATATACCGATAAACAAGAAATATTAAACCAAAATAGTGTCATTGCGCGCCTTGATGCTTTATATGCGTTGATAAAAAAAGAAAACAAAGTACTGGTTATCGAACGCGATATCGAAGACAAAGTCAATGAGCAGATGGATAAAAACCAGCGCGATTACTATTTGCGCGAGCAAATGCGCGCCATATCCAATGAACTGGACGACAGCGATGACACAAGGCAAGAAAGCGAAGAATACAAGGCGAAAATTAAAGCGCTGCACCTGTGCGAAGAAGTGAACGAAAAGCTTTTGCGCGAATGCGAGCGTTTATACCGCATGCAAGGCTCTACGCAGGAAGCCAGCGTGATTCGCACCTATCTCGACACCTGCCTTGCACTGCCCTGGAACACCTATACAGAAGATAAGCTGGACATCAAAAAAGCCGAAGTGATGCTAAATAAAGAGCATTACGGCCTAAAAAAGGTGAAAGAGCGCATCCTTGAAATTTTAGCGGTGCGCAAGCTTGCGCCAACAGTAAAAGGGCAGATTATCTGCCTTGTGGGGCCTCCGGGCGTGGGCAAAACCTCGATTGCGCGCTCGATTGCCGATTGCTTAGGCCGTAAATATGCGCGTATGTCGCTGGGCGGCGTGCGCGATGAAGCAGAAATCCGCGGGCACCGCCGCACGTATATCGGCGCAATGCCAGGCAAATTAATCAGCGCCATCACCACAGCCAAAAGCGCAAACCCGCTGGTACTGCTGGACGAAATTGATAAATTGGCAAGCGATTTCCGTGGCGATCCCGCTGCGGCATTGTTGGAGGCACTGGATCCGGAACAAAACTTCGCGTTTAAAGACCACTATTTGGATATCCCGTTTGATTTAAGCAAGGTGCTGTTTATCACCACAGCCAATACGCTGGATACCATTCCGCGTCCGCTTTTAGACAGAATGGATGTTATCGAGCTTTCCAGCTATACGCGCATTGAAAAATTTCAGATTGCGAAACGCCATTTGCTGCCAAAACAGCTGATACAAACAGGCTTAAAATCCACAGTAAAATGCAGCGATGCCGCCATTTACTGTTTGATTGACAATTATGTGCGCGAGGCAGGTGTGCGCAGCTTAGAGCGCACCATAACCGAGCTTTTGCGCAAATGCGCAAAGCGCATAGCAGCCGGCGATGCAGAAAAAATGCAGTTAAACCCGCAGCTTGTTGCAGAGCTTTTGGGGCCTGCGCGCATCAAACCCGGCTTTCTTAGCCGCAAAGATAGCGTTGGTGTGGCAAATGGCCTTGCGTGGACAAGTGTGGGCGGCGAGTTATTGCCCATTGAAGTGCAGCTGCTGGAAAATGGCAGCGGAAAGCTGGAGCTGACCGGCTCGCTTGGCGACGTAATGAAAGAAAGCGCAAAAATTGCCATCACATACGCAAAGGCACACGCCGCAGACTATCACATTGATATTGCCCGCTTTAAAGAGTTGGACATTCATATTCATGCGCCCGAGGGCGCAATACCAAAGGATGGCCCCTCGGCAGGTGTTACGCTCACAACCGCGCTGATTTCGGCATTAAGCGGGCGCAAAGTTTGCAGCAATATAGCCATGACAGGGGAAATCACTTTACATGGGCAAGTGCTGCCAATAGGCGGCTTGAAAGAAAAAAGCATGGCTGCTTACCGCGAAGGGATGCACATGGTGCTGATTCCGAAAGATAACGAGCCGGATTTATATGAAATAGACGATGCTGTGAAAGCAGCTATCCAATTTATGCCCATGAAAAACCTGGACGAAGTTTTACAACTTGCGCTTTGCCGTGAGGATGCTGCCAAAAAAGCAAAACCGTCTGCAAAAACGGATGTTCTGGCGCAAAATCCAGCATGTGCCGAAGCGGTTATTCGGCAATAACGCGATATAGAAAAGGGTGAAAATTTGAAATATTCCAAAGCCGATTTTAAAGCCTCCTACGGTTTATCCTCGCAATTACCTGAAAGCGACCGCCCAGAGATTATTTTTTCCGGGCGCTCCAATGTGGGTAAATCGTCTTTAATCAACAAGCTTTGCATGCGCAAAAGCCTTGCGCGTGTTAGCAGCACACCCGGAAAAACAGCTACGATTAATTTTTATGACGTTGATACGCTGTATTTTGTGGATTTGCCCGGCTATGGTTATGCAAAGGTGTCGCAAGGCGAGCGCCGCCGTTGGGATGAGCTGATTAACAGCTATTTTGCCCACGCCCGCCATCGCACGCTATTGGTGCAGCTTTTGGATGCGCGCCATGCGCCGTCGGCCGACGACCATATGATGCTGGAATATTTGCGCCACAATGCGCAGCCCTTTATCGTAGCGCTTACAAAAGGCGATAAGCTGAAAAAGAGCCAGTATGAAGAAACAATTGCCACGTTTAAAGCCATTTGCGAGCCATATGGCTGCGCCGAAATTGTATTAACCAGTGCCGACAACGGGCAGGGTATTGAAGCGTTAAAAGACGTGATTGAAACTTATTTAACAAAGGAGCAAGCAGAATGACGAGCAGTGTTACCACCGTAAATGAAAACGGACGCCTTGCAATCGGCGGTTTAGATTGCGTTGCACTGGCCGAAAAATACGCCACACCTCTGTACGTAATGGACGAAAACGCCATTCGTGAAAACTGCCGTGCGTTAAAAAGCTCTTTGGATCAATATTATCAAGGCAACGGCATGGTGCTATACGCATCGAAAGCCTTTTCCTGCAAAGAAATTTACCGCATTGTACAATCGGAGGGCTTGGGCATAGACGTGGTTTCCGGCGGGGAATTATACACGGCGCTGCAAGCGGGCTTTCCTGCCGACAAAATTTATTTCCACGGCAATAATAAAACCTCGGTTGAACTTACAATGGCGCTGTCTCACAATGTGGGGCATATTGTGGTGGACAATATTACCGAGCTGGAGCTGTTAAGCGCACTAGCCGTTAGCGCCGATAAACAGGCGCAAATATTGTTTCGCATTAAGCCGGGCGTAGATGCACACACGCATGATTTTGTGCGCACGGGCCAGATTGATTCCAAATTTGGCTTTGCGCTCGAAACAGGCGAGGCCGAGGCGGCCTTTCGCATGGCGCTTTCGCTGCCAAATATTACGGTGCACGGCATACATTGTCACATCGGCTCGCAAATTTTTGACATTGAGCCGTTTTGCCATGCAGCGCAGGTGATGTTGGATTTTGCAAATACAATGCGCCAAAAATACGGCACGGTTATTAAAGAACTCAATCTTGGTGGCGGCTTTGGCATACGTTATATCTCCGAAGACGATCCCAAATCACTGGACAGCTATTTGCAGGCGGTGTCTAAAATTGTGCAGGGCTTCTGCGCGCAGCACAACTTTCCGTGCCCCTCCGTTTGCATCGAGCCGGGGCGCAGCATTGTTGGCGATGCCGGCATCACATTGTACACCGTGGGCAGCGTGAAACACATCCCCAATTGCCGCACCTATGTGTCGGTAGATGGCGGCATGACGGATAACCCGCGTTATGCCCTTTATGGCTCGCAATATGAAATCACTATCGCCAATAAAGCTGCAAAGTGCAAAGACTTTACAGCTACAATTGCGGGCCGCTGCTGCGAAAGCGGCGATTTACTGGCTGAAAATGTGCGCATACAAGAGCCCGCGCCCGGTGATATTTTGGCAGTGCATGCCACGGGTGCATACAATTATTCAATGGCCTCCAATTACAATCGCGTTCCGCGTGCCGCAGTGGTAATGGTGAAGAACGGAGAGGATAGGGTGGCGGTGCGCCGTGAAACATATGCCGACCTTGTCTTACAGGATGTGTAATGGCTTACGGTGAATTTGCCTATTTTTACGATGAATTTAACGACGATGCCAATTATGACGCGCTGTTTCACCATGTTTTGCGCAATTTGCAAAAATATGGTGTGCAAGAGGGCATTGTGGCCGATTTGGGCTGCGGAACGGGCGATTTAAGCTTGCGCCTATCTGCGGCAGGCTATGATATGATTTGCGTTGATTTATCGGAAGATATGCTCAGCGTTTTACGTGAAAAGGCGGAGGATGCAGGGATAGAAAGCCTTTTGCTTTTGCAGCAAGATCTTACAAAGCTGGATTTGTTTGGAACGGTAAAGGGCATGGTGTCCACATTTGATACCTTTAATCACTTGGGCGATTTTGCAGTTTTCAAAAAAGCGCTTGCCCGTGCGGCGCTGTTTATCGAAAGCGGCGGCGTGTTTATCTTTGATGTGAACACCCCTTATAAGCACGAACAAATTTTAGCCAATAACACCTTTGTGCTGCAAGCCGAAGATGCCCGCTGTGTGTGGAATAATCGGTACGAAAGCGCGCTTTCACGCACGCATATCACCATCACAATTACCTATACGGGCGAAAAAAACGCGATTACGGAAAGCTTTTATGAATATTATTTTTCAATAGAGCAGTTAAAAGAAGCTTGTGAAGCAGCCCAGCTGGAAATTGTGGAAATTTGCGACGGCGAAAGCTTTACGGATTTGCACGAGGATACGCAGCGTTATCTGATTTGCGCGCGCAAACGATAAAATGTGTAAACACGCGCATGTATTATATTTGCAAAAAGGATGGTTAAAGAATGCCTAAATTACTGCGTGCCATATCCGAAGATGGCGGCGTTATCATATACGCGGTGGATTCCACCGAAATTGTGCGCGAAATGGAGCGTATTCATAAAACCTCGGCGGTTGCCTCGGCGGCACTGGGGCGCCTTTTAACAGCGGCTTGCATGATGAGCATGACCTTAAAGCACGAGGATGATTTGCTTACCGTGCGCATCAACGCAGGCGGCCCGCTAGGCACCTTGCTTGCAAGCGCAAGCGGTAACGGGCAGGTGAGGGGCTATGTGCAAAACGCCAATGTAAATTTGCCCTCTCGTGCAGATGGCAAGCTGGATGTTGGCCATGCCGTAGGGCACGAGGGCGTATTAAGCGTTATTAAAGACCTGGGGCTTAAAGAGCCTTATGTGGGGCAAGTGCCCGTTGTAACAGGCGAAATTGCCGAGGACATTACGGCCTATTACGCGGCAAGCGAGCAAACGCCCACCGTGTGCGCATTGGGTGTTTTGGTGGAT
>JAGPHI010000051.1 GCA_018055565.1 Oscillospiraceae bacterium
CCTTGCTTGTTTACTTTTCTATTTTACACGAAATACCACAAGAAAGCCACCGCTTTCAAACAGAAAAGCAGTGGCTTTTTTTGTGCATAAAGACGAATATTCATCATAATCTTGCAGAATACCAACCCGAAAGCAGCAGGCGCGTTTATCAAACGCTATCGCGGCAAAATCCGCGCGCGTTCAAGCGCGGGGCGCAAAGCGCTGTATAATATCAAGCTTGCCGCCACGGCAATTAGCCCGTTAATCAGGCTAACCGAGGTTTTCACGGCCACAATCGGCCACACACCCGCCCACGGCAAGCCATAAACCAAGCGCTGCATAATCACGGTTTTTACGGTGTAAAGCGCCACATAAGTAAGCGAGCCCGCCACCGCGCCAAGCGCCGTTTTGGATAGGCCTTTGCCCGCGGGGCGCGCTTTGGCAAAAAAGCCGCACGCAATTAGCCCCGACACAAAGCCCATCGCAAATTTTGTTAAAAAGGTAATCCACGCTTCGTTTGCGTATTCGCTGAATAAATCAAATAGCGCCGAGCCCATGCCCGCCGCAAGCCCACCCGGCACGCCGCCGAACAAAAGCCCGCCCAAAAGGCAAAACACATTGCCCAGATGCAGCATCACGCCGTCGGTACCGGCAGGTATTTTAATGCGCAGATTGGTGCCCACAAACACCAGCGCCGCCATAATACCCACCATACAGATTGTGCGTGCGTCAAATTTTTTGGTTTGCATACTACCCATTCCCTTCATAAGCGCGCAAAGCGGTTTTGCATAGCACCTTGCCGCGCAAGGCGCGTTTGCCCTTCACGCGCACCCCTCTTTTGGCAAAAGCGCAGCGCCCTTGACAGGTGGCCCCTTTTGCCTTATTCTTATTATAATCCAGTTTGATTCTATTAAAATATCCAAAAAGTAAATAATATATGGTATCAGATGCAAAAAAGCGATAGCGAGAAAGGCACAGCTACTGCACAATAAAAGCGATGGCAAATAAAATGCAGTTTAGCAAAAGGGCGTTTGCCGTGCGTGCAATGTACAGCGCACGGCAAACGCAAGGGCGCAATATTTACGCAATTGATTCGATAAGTTTACGCAATTTCTAAGATAAGTTTACGCAATATCTAAGAAAGGAATGGGGTTTATATGGACAGCTTTACCATGAAATTTGCGCAAGGCACGGCGCTGTATTTGCAGCTTTATGCGGCGCTTGTGGGCGAAATCCGCGCGCAGCGCTTATCGGCGGGGGAAAGGCTGCCCTCTAAGCGTGCGCTGGCGGCGCATCTTGCGGTATCGGTAAACACGGTGGACGCGGCCTATCAGATGTTGGTGGCGGAGGGATATGTGCAGGCAAGGGCAAAAAGCGGGTTTTATGTAAGCCGTTTACAGGGCTTTCCCGCGCAGAACAAACGGCCGCCGCAAGATGCCTCGGCAGGCACAAACGCCGTGCAACGCGCCGCCGCGCCGTATCGCTGGCAGTTTGGCACGGGCAGTGTGGATACAGGCTTGTTTCCGTATAAGGTGTGGGGGCGCATTGCGCGTGAGGTGTTCAGCGGCCATCCCGAGCTGTTAAATCATGGCGAGCGACAGGGCGATGCCAATTTACGCGGCGCTGTGGCCGAGTATCTGCGGGAATATCGTGCAGTATCGTGCGATGCAGGGCAGATTATTATTGGCGCGGGCATCGAATATCTGCTGGGCCTTTTGGCGCATTTGCTAAATGGAACCTGCGTTGCCGTGGAGGATCCGGGCTATGCGCGGGCGCGCCGCGTGTTGCATTGTAATGGTGTGCGCACAGTGGCCGTGCCGCTGGACGAAAGCGGCCTTTGCGTATCGGCGCTGGAGCAAAGCGGCGCTGCTGCGGCATATATTACGCCAAGCCACCAATTTCCAAGCGGCATCGCCATGCCCATTGGGCGGCGATTGGCGCTTTTGGAATGGGCGCGCGCTGCAAAAGGGCGCTATTTGATAGAGGACGATTATGACAGCGAGTTTCGCTTTGACGGGCGGCCGCTGCCCGCCTTGCAAGGGCTGGACGAAAGCGGATGCGCCGTGTATATCGGCACCTTTTCAAAAAGCGTGGCGCCCTCTATCCGCATTGGGTACATGGTGCTGCCGCCCGCCCTTTTAGCGCGATATCACAAGGAATTATCGTTTTATTCGTCTACAGTTTCGCGTTTTGAGCAGCAAACGCTGTTTCGCTTTATCAGCGAGGGGCATTTTGCGCGGCATTTGGCGCGCTTGCGCATTGCGTATCGCCAAAGGCGCGATGAACTGGCGGCGGCGCTTTGCCGCGCGTTTGGCAAAAAAGCAGCGGTAGAAACCGCGCACACGGGGCTGCACCTTTTGCTGCGCATCCAAAACGGCAAAACCGAAGCGGAAATTTTGGCGCTGTGTGAAAACGCAGGCATTAAAATTACACCCTTAAGCGAATATTACAGCGTGCCGACAAGTGATAACCAGCCTGTGTTTGTGCTGGGCTTTGCGGGCCTTTCGGGCAAGGAGCTGAACGCGGCGGCAAACGCGCTTGCAAACGCGGTGCTGTAAAAGCGCCGCCTTGCCGTTTTTTATAAGCGCTCGCCTTGCGTGGGCTTTAGCAAAAACGCCGCCACAAACCCCAGCGCAGCCGCGCCCATTGCCAGATAATGCGGCATGGCGCCGCCGCCAAGCATGCGGGCCAGCAGCGGAAACGCTACGCTGCCGAGGCTCATGCCCAGTGCCACAAAGCCATAGCACACGCCCGCGCTGCGCTTGCCAAACAGGTCGCTTGTGGCGGCGGGCAGCACGGCGGCTTCGCCCGAATAGCAAAACGTTAAAAGGCTATACACCACAATCACCCATAGCCCCTCGGCGCTTTTAAACCAAAACGAAAACCCGATAAGCGCTGCAAAAATTGCCAAATCGGTGTATCTGCGCCCAATTTTATCGGAAAGCCACGGCATCAAAAGCCGCCCCGCCGCTGAAAAAAGCGAGCCGATGATAATGGCAGACAGCGCCGCCGTTTCCGAAAGGCCGCGCTGCTGCCCCAGCTCCACAATCACAGGGCTAAACAGCAAAACGGCGGGCGTTGCAAGGCAGGCCACCGCAAATAAAAGATAGTATTGTTTGGTGCGCAGCATTTCGCCCACGGTGTAGTTTTTCTCTTTCGCTTCTTTTTGCGCAGCTTCGTGCTTTGGGTTTTCCAAAATGGCCGCGCCGATGCCGCACACCACAAGCATTACAGCACCCAGCGTAAAAAAAGTCCAGCGGATGCCCACAGCATTGATCAGCGCGCGCCCCGAAAGCGTGAGCACCGCGCCCGACGCACCCACGGCCCCGCCCACAATGCCTGTGGCGAGGCCTTTTTTATCGGCGTACCATTTTTGCGCCGTGCTCATAACAGCGGGATACAAAAAGGCACACCCCAGCCCAACAGGCACCGAGTATACAAGATAAAAAAGCCATTCGCGCTGTGCGGGCAAAAACGATGCGCCGCAAAAGCCCGTGCACAAAAGCACCGCGCCCGCAAGCCCTGCCACGCGCGGCCCTTTTTTATCCTGCAAAAACCCGCCAATCACACAGCCAATGCCAAAAAAAGCAATGGTTAAGCTGAATATCATTACGCTGGCATCTTCGCCAAACGTAAATTCTGCGGCCACCGCCGCCCGAAAAACGCCCCATGCGGCGGGTACCCCTGTTAAAACCTGTATCGCCGCGCCTGTCGCCAAAATAACCCAGCGATGTTTTTGTAAAAACGCCTGCATGCATACACTTCCTTTTGCTTAGTATGTGCAGTAATTGCAAAAAATCCAATTGCATGCAAATGAGAAGTGAGGATTAAAAGGCTGGTGTTTAGAAACGCAAAGCAAAAACGCTGATACAAATGCACATTTGTGCATTTGTATCAGCGTTACATGGCAATCAAACAGCATACGCTTTGCGCGTTGCGGCCTTATGCCTCTGTGCCAAAAATTTGCAGTGCGCTCAGCGCGGGGAACGGGCTTTCGTCGGTTTCGTCTTTTTTCATTTCACAAAGACGTGCCCACGCAATTTTGCGCGCGGGGATAGCAAAATGCTGCGGCAGCGCCGTTTTTTGCAAAGAAAAGGTTTCGCGGCTGCCATCAGAAAATTCCACCGATACCGTGTGCCACCAATTGTCGTGCGGGAAATCGCAGCGGATGGTGATGCCCACGCCGTCGCATTGCACGGTGCGGCCAAACTGCACGGTAAAAGCGGCGTCCTCGCGGCGCTGAATGCCCCAGCTTTCATACGGCCAAACGCCGTGCCCGTGGTTTGCGGTGTTGCCGTTGATGGCATTGCGCGCCGCAAACACGGCCTCGCCGCGGGTTTCTACATTGGCGATGGCATGCGGGAACAGGGCTTCGTTTTGATGATGGTCATACGGGTTTTGCGCTAGGTCGCGCCGCGCGGCAATCTCTGTGGCGGTGGCCGTGCGCGCCATTAAAAAGTGGCGTTCGCCGCAAAAGCTTTTGGGGCAGTAAGAGGAACGCTTTTCGCCAAAGGGAACGGGCAGCGTGTAGCACTTATCTGCAAGGTATAACACTGCCTCGGGCATAGAATCCTCTAAGCGCGCGGCCACAAAAACGCCAGCCTCGCTGCTTTCCAACACAATTGCGTCGCCCTCGGCATAGGCTGCCTCATAAAGCAGCTGTGCGCTTTCGGCATCGTCAATTTGCGCCATTACCGCCCCTGCGGCATTGATAATTTTTATTGTCAGCATCGTGTGCACCTATTAAGGCTGTTTGCCAATATAGGCAAGGATGCCGCCGTCCACATACAGCACGTGGCCGTTTACAAAATTGGATGCATCGCTGGCAAGGAACACGGCGGGGCCCATCAAGTCCTCGGGTGTGCCCCAACGCGCGGCGGGGGTTTTGGAAATGATAAACTGGTCAAACGGATGGCGCGTGCCATCTGCCTGCAATTCGCGCAAGGGGGCGGTTTGCGGTGTTTCGATATAGCCGGGGCCAATGCCGTTGCACTGGATATTGTGCTCGCCATATTCCGAGCAGATATTGCGTGTCAACATTTTCAGGCCGCCTTTGGCTGCCGCATAAGCTGACACGGTTTCGCGCCCAAGCTCGCTCATCATCGAGCAGATATTGATAATTTTGCCGTGGCCCTTTTTAATCATCGAGGGAATCACCATTTTTGATACGATAAACGGCGCATTCAAATCCACGTCAATCACCTTGCGGAAATCGGCGGCGCTCATTTCGCACATGGGAACGCGCTTGATGATGCCTGCATTGTTTACCAAAATGTCCACAATGCCAACCTCGGCTTCAATTTTGGCAACCATGCCTTGCACAGCGTCTTCGTCCGTTACATCGCACACATAGCCGTGCGCAGTGATGCCCTCGGCCTTGTAAGCGGCTACGCCCTTGTCCACAAGGTCTTGGTTGATATCGTTAAAAACAATGGTTGCGCCGGCTGCGGCCATGCCTGTGGCCATAGCAAAGCCGATGCCGTAGCTTGCGCCCGTAATCAGGGCAATTTTGCCGTCAAGTCTAAAATCGTTCATGTTCATGTTTTATACCGTTCCTTTCTTGGGGCATTGCACTTTGCACGCCGATGCGGCGCGCAAGATGCAAAACCGAGTTTGAAAGAGCTGCCTTTCAAACAAATAATTATCGAATTTCTGTTGTGGGGATTACGTCCATATCGTCAAATGCTTGGTTTTCGCCGCCCATTGCCCAAATGAATGTGTAGGCCGCTGTGCCGCAGCCGGAATGGATGCTCCACGACGGGCTGATAACGGCCTGCTCGTTTTGCATCACAATATGGCGCGTTTCAGTGCCTTCGCCCATCATGTGAAACACCACGTTATCCTTCGGGATATTAAAATAGGTGTATATCTCCATGCGGCGCTCGTGTGTGTGGCAGGGCATCGTGTTCCACACATTGCCCTCGTCCAGCTGTGTTAAGCCCATCGAAAGCTGGCAGGTTTTCACAACATCGGGATGAATAAACTGGTTGATAACGCGTTTATTGCAAAGCGCTTGCTCGCCTAAGGGGCGCTTGTTTGCGTCGGCAATGGGGATAAAAGTGGTTTTGTATGCGCAGTGCGCAGGGGCAGAAACCATGTAGAATTTAGCAGGGTTTTTTGCATCGTCGCTTTTAAACAGCACCTCGCGCGTGCCCATTGTAATGTATAAGCAGTCGCCATTGTGCATGGCGTAATGGGTGCCGTCGGCGCAAATGCTGCCCGCGCCCCCAATGTTAAAAATGCCAATTTCGCGGCGCTCTAATATAAAATTGGTGCCAAAGCATTTCCAGCAGTCGATGCCTTTATCCAGCGGCACAGTATCGGTAGTGGGCATGCAGCCAAAGGTGACCATGCGGTCCACATGCGAATACACGGCAACAACCTCGTTTGCAAGGTATAAATTTTCAATCAAAAATTCCTTGCGGGTTTCCTCGGTGGTGTAGCGCTTAAAATCGCGTTGGTTTACACTGTAACGAATATCCATTATTGTGTCCATTCCTTTCTTTTTAAACAGTTTCGGGGTTTATGTGGTGAAGCTAATCGCGGAAATAATCGTGAAAATCGGTGTTGATCCGCCCGCGCAAACGGGTGATGCCGCCGTAAAGATGGCGCTGCATCAGCTCGTCGAGCGCGGCTTTATCCTTTTTTTCCAGCAAAGCAAACAGTTC
>JAGPHI010000052.1:0-1462 GCA_018055565.1 Oscillospiraceae bacterium
CTGCATATTCACCCTCCTCTTGGCAATGCGCTTTTTGTTGATGAGGTTCACGGTGGTAACGTTTTGCGAAACCGAGTTTTTGCCATAAGAGCCGCACCCAAGCGTAAGCGATGGCGTGTTGGTGTTATAAATATCGCCAATGGCGCCCTGCGAGGACGGGCTGTTTACGATGATGCGCCCCACCTTCATGGCAACGCCGTACGCATCGGCAATTGCCGAATCGCCTGTGTGGATAACCGCCGAGTGGCCAAGCCCGCCCAGTTCCAGCATTTTTTCAGCAAAGGCAAAGCCCTGCTCTTGATTTTTTGCAATAAAATATGCCAAAACCGGCGAAAGCTTTTCATAGCTTAACGCATGCGCCGCCGAAGGCTCGGGCAGCTGCGCAATCAAAATTTTTGTGCGCTCGGGCACTTTTAGGCCCGCTTCTTTGGCAATCCAGCATGCAGTTTTGCCCACCACATCGGCAAACACGCCTTTTGCAGGATTGGGGAACATGTATTTTGTAAGCTGCTCTGTTTCTTCTTTATTTAAGAAATAGCAATTATTGGCTTTCATGTATTCTTCAAATTCTTTGCTGATTTCCTGATCCACGATTACAGCCTGCTCTGACGCGCAAATCATGCCGTTATCAAAGGTTTTGCTCATCATCAAATCGGTGCAGGCGCGATGCAGATGCGCCGATTTTTCAATATAGCACGGCACATTGCCAGGCCCTACGCCAAGCGCGGGCTTGCCGCAGGAATAGGCCGATTTTACCATGCCGGGGCCGCCCGTGGCAAGAATGGTGGCAACGCCCGGATGGTTCATCAGGCACTGCGTAGCCTCGATAGACGGCTCGGTAATCCACTGGATGCAATGCTTGGGCGCGCCCGCTTTTACAGCGGCTTCGTACACGATGCGTGCCGATTCAGCCGAGCATTTTTGTGCCGAGGGATGAAAGCCGAAAATAATGGGGTTGCGCGTTTTTACGGCAATCAGCGCTTTAAACAGCGTGGTTGATGTGGGGTTTGTGGTGGGTGTAACGCCGCAGATAACGCCCACGGGCTCTGCCACTTCCACATAGTTTTCCATCTCGTTTTCGTCTAAAACGCCCACGGTTTTTTCTTTTTTAATGTTGTGCCAAATGTATTCGGTGGCAAACATGTTTTTAATAACCTTATCTTCATATACGCCGCGGCCTGTTTCTTCCACCGCCATTTTTGCCAATTCCTGATGTTTATCAAGGCCGGCCAGCGCCATTTCGTGCACAATATTGTCCACGGCTTCTTGGTCAAGCTGCATAAACGCATGCAGTGCCTCGGCCGCATTGGCCACCAGTTTATCTACGGTTGTTTGCACGGCTGTTTTTTCGGTTTTAATCTCCACTATTGCTTTTTGAGCCATACTATTTCCCTCTTTTCTGTTTTGGTAGGTTTTTGCCTTGTATACAGTATAGCATGTATGTTAATTATTTATCAATGTC
>JAGPHI010000052.1:1562-6591 GCA_018055565.1 Oscillospiraceae bacterium
CACGGCTGTTTTTTCGGTTTTAATCTCCACTATTGCTTTTTGAGCCATACTATTTCCCTCTTTTCTGTTTTGGTAGGTTTTTGCCTTGTATACAGTATAGCATGTATGTTAATTATTTATCAATGTCAAGACTGAACGAACTTGCCGATAAAAATACGATTGTTTTGTTTATATTGACAATTATTTAACAATCGACGTTTATAAAAAGCCCGTCCCTTGCGGAACAGGCCTTTTTTATAAGCTTATATGCACATTTTTAGAAATCCATTTACAAAAACAATTCCTGTAAGCTTTTGGTGTACAGCGCACGAAAACGAAGTTGCCGATAAATACGCCATTTTTTTTCTATGGCAATTATGGAACAATCGTCTTATGCAAAAAAGCCCGTCCCTTGCGGAACAGGCCTTTTGCGTATGACAACATTATCTATATGGCGTTTACAGCGCCATTTAGTAAAATCGTTTATAAAAACAATTCCTGTAAGCTTTTGGTGTACGGCGCGCGGCAAATGCCGTGCTCGGTAACGATGCCCGCAATCAGGCTGTGGTCTGTTACGTCAAAGGCGGGATTGTAGCATTTTACGCCCTTTGGTGCCATTGGTTTTTCGTAAAATTTGTTTTTAATCTCGTCGCCGCTGCGGAGCTCGATTTCAATATCCGCGCCAGTTTTGCAGTTTAAATCGATTGTAGAGGTTGGCCCCAGCACATACACGGGGATGCCATAATGCTTTGCCAAAATTGCCACGCCCGAAGTGCCAATTTTGTTCGCGGCATCGCCGTTTGCGGCAATGCGGTCGCACCCAACAAAGCAGGCGTTTATCCAGCCGTTTTTCATTACAAGGCTGGCCATATTATCGCAAATCAGCGTCACGTCGATGCCGGCTTTATGCAGCTCGTAGCTGGTAAGGCGTGCGCCTTGCAAAAGCGGGCGCGTTTCGTCGGCAAAAACGCGCACGTTCATGCCCTTTTCTTTTGCAAGAAACAGCGGCCCCAGCGCCGTGCCGTAAAGGCTGGTGGCAAGCGGCCCTGCGTTGCAATGCGTCAGCACGCCGTCGCCCTCTTTTAAAAGGGTTAGCCCATATTCCGAAATGGCGCGGCACATCTCAACATCCTCGGCCTGAATGGCTTTGGCCTCATCGCCCAAAAGCTGCACAATCTCGTTTACGGGCTTATCGGCGTTTGCTTCGGCAGTGCGCTCCATCCGCGCCAGCGCCCAGCTTAAATTCACGGCGGTGGGGCGCGAGGAATTGAGATAATCCTTCATTTTACGAAATGCGTTGATAAAATTTGCATAGGAATCGCTGGGCATTTGTTTTGCCAGCACATACATGGCATAGCCCGCGCAAATGCCAATGGCGGGCGCGCCGCGCACCTTTAATTCAAAAATGGCGTCATACAAATCCTCGGCCTTGCTAAGTTCCAGTGTTTGCACCTCGTTTGGCAAAAGCGTTTGGTCGATTAATAAAACGGCGCTTTCGTCTTTGTTTAAGCCCACGTTTTCAGGTTTTTTTAGCTGCATAGTAACAGTCCTTTCATTACGCTGCGTCGCCATCGGCGCGCGGCCACTGATGATAAAATTTGATTTTAGATAAACGAAAATCCGGTTTTAAAGCTGTCTTTATCCATAAACGCTTTTTCATACTCCGAAAGCGGATACAGCGTGATATCCGGCAAACGCACAAGCCCGCGCTGCAATAAGCGCAGGGCGGGCGCAAACGGCCCGCAGCGGCTGCCCACTAACGTAATTTCGTTCACCACAAAGCTGCTCATATTCACGTTTGCATCGCCCGCATAGGTGCTTTTAAGCACAATGGTGCCCCCGCGCCGCACAAGGCGCGCTGCCGTGGCAAGGCCTGAGGGCGCGCCGCATGCATCGATCACCACTTCAAAGCTGCCGCAAGGCTCGGTGGCTGTTTTAGCGTATGGGGCAAACATGGCCAGTTTTTCAGCATGGCGGCCAAACACCGTGAGGTCTGCCCCCAAAAGCGCCACCGCCTGCGCAATCATAAATGCAAGGCGGCCATCGCCAATAATGGCCACGTTTTTATCGGGGGTAATCTGCCCTTGCTCCAAAATTTGCAGCGCGGCGGCAAACGGCTCGCAATACACGGCGTGCTGCGGCGCTAAATCCTCTGGCAGCACATGCAAAAGCCGCGTTGCCATCGCGATATATTCGGCAAATGCGCCATCCTTTTGCGCAATGCCGATTACCTGCCGATTATCGCAATGCTTTTCGCGCCCTGTTTTGCAATACAGGCATGTGCCGCAGCCCTCGTTCAATTCCCCTACCACGTGCTTGCCAATCAGCGCGGGGTCATTCGATTCGCGCACAATGCCCACAAATTCGTGCCCCAGCACGCCGCTAAAATCCGGCTTATAGCCGCGCAAAATTTCTTTATCGGTGTTACACACGCCGCAAAGCACCACTTGAATCAAGCTTTCGTGCGCCTTTGGCGTGGGCATGGGATAATCGGTGCGATAAACCGCTTTTTTGCTTTGGTTATCATAGCACAGCGCTTTCATAAACATCACATTCCTTTCTTTTGCGTATGCTGCTTTCGCTTTAACGCAGCAGCGCCGCGCGCAAAAGTGCCCTAAAATGCCGCAATTGCCCCGGTAACAAGGCGCGTAAAATCGCCCGAAACGCGGTCGGCTGTTTCTTTTACTTCCTCGGCGGTAAGGGCGTTGCCCGTCATGCCTGCGGCCAAATTGGAAATGCACGAAATGCCGCAAACCCGCATGCCCATGTGGTTTGCCGCCACGGCCTCGCACGCGGTGCTCATGCCCACGGCATCCGCGCCCAGCGCGCGGCACATTTTAACTTCGGCGGGGCTTTCAAACGCGGGGCCTGTTAATTGCATATACACGCCCTTTTGCAAGCCGATATTTTCACGCGTGGCCACAGCCTCGATGGCGGCGCACAAATCCTTTCGGTAAATTTCGCACATGTCGGGAAAGCGCACGCCAAGCGCATCTATATTAGGCCCAATCAGCGGCGAGGGCGCAAAACAGGCAATTTGGTCTGTAATCAACATAAAATCGCCCGCCACAAAGCCCGTGTTCACGCCGCCCGCGGCATTTGTGAGAAGCAGAATTTCTGCGCCCATTTTGCCCATTAAGCGCGTACCCAGCACCACGTCTTGCATGGAATATCCCTCATAATAATGCACGCGCCCCTGCATAATCACTGTGGGCACGCCCGCCACCTCGGCAAACACAAATTGCCCCTTATGCCCCGGCGCTGTAGAAACCGGAAAGCCCGCAATTTCGCCGTACGGAATCGTGCAAACCTGCTTTGTCCCCTCGGCAAAATCCCCAAGCCCTGAGCCTAAAATCAGCGCCACGCGCGGCTTAAAAGGCAAGCGCGCCTCGATGCTTTTGTATGCGTTTTGCAATTGCTCTTGTGCGTTCATGCTGCTATTCCATCCTTTTTTATTATTTTACTAGCGCCTTGCGCTTTTGGCCAGCAGATATTCGCCAATATCCTCAAAGCCGCATTTGTGATAGATTTTACCCGCCACGGGGTTATCGTAAAACAGGCACAGATATTTGCGCCCTGCTGCAAAGCAAAACTGCGCCGCCTTTTGCACACAGGCCGTGGCATAGCCCTGCCCGCGCGCCGAGGGCAGCGTTGCCACGCCGATTAACATGGCCGAAATGTCGTTTTCGGCCGAGGTTTCGGCAAGGCTTACCAGCACATCGTTTTCAAAAATGCCAAACGCATGGCCGCCTTTTTCTAAGTTTTGGCGATAATGCGCAATTTCTTTTTCGCGCTCGGCGGCATCGCAGCCAAACTCGGCAATTTGCACCAATAAATCAAAAATGGCCGCGGCGTCCTCTACTTGCAGCGCGCGCACCTTGCAAAGCGCCGCAGAGGGCGCGGCCTGCATTGCGCCCATGCGTGCCAAAAAGGTGTTTTGGCAGCTTTTTAGTGGCAAAAGCGCGGCGGCTTTTGCCGCCACCTGTGCTTTGCCGCTAAACACATCAAAACCGTGCTTTGTAACCCATGCGGCTACGGCCTCGGCGTTATAGGCGGTGTGATGGCTATAAAACACATAGCTGTCAAGATAGCGCAAAAGCACAAAATCATAGCCGCCGCTGGGCAAATCCTCGCAAAACACCTCCACGATATCGCCCGCAAGGCCGTACACCTCTATGTCGCCGTATATAAACAAGGTTTGTTCCGGCTCTGCGCTAATGTATTGCAAAAGCGCCTCGCGCTCATTTTCCATCAGCTTTCGCATGCATGCACCCTCCTGTAAAACCGATTGCAAAATCGTTTTATGTTTTATTTATTATACCTCTTTTGCAAGCGAATCGCAAAGCGAATTTGCAAACTTTGCGCGAAGTTTACAGTATAGACATGTATGCCCGCCGCAAAAAGGCTATAATAACGCATTGGTGTTTTGTTTTGCTTTTTGCCCGCGCGCTTGCAATGCGATTGGCCTTGCGCGGCATATCCTGCGCAGAAAAAGTGGCTTTTTGCAAGCAATGCGTGTACAATAGAATACAATACCGCAAAGCCGCACATTTACCCCTAAGAGAAAGGAACACAATTTTATGGATACGTTTAAAATTAAACAGTACACAATGGGCGAAGAGATTTTTAATTCCGTCACGCACGGCGTGGGCAGCCTTTTGGCCATTATCGGCACCACCGTGCTGGTAACGCTGGCCGCCGCGTTTACCGATGCCGCCACTGTGTGCATTATGCTGGTTTACGGCATTTCTTTGATAGTGCTGTACACGATGAGCACGCTGTATCACGCATTTCCGTTTGCGGGCGTGAAAACCTTTTTTCGTATTTTGGATCATTCGTCCATTTATCTTTTAATTGCAGGCACCTATACGCCCTTTACGCTGATATTGCTGCGCGGCACGCAAACGGGCGTAATTATCTGCGCTGTGGTGTGGATTGCGGCGCTTTTGGGCATTGTGCTGAACGCAATCAGCGTAGAAAAATTTAAAAAATTGTCGATGATTTTGTACGTGGCAATGGGCTGGGCCGTGGTGTTTGCCGTGGGGGATAT
>JAGPHI010000053.1 GCA_018055565.1 Oscillospiraceae bacterium
CGTGGGGACATCCGCCCGTTATGAGGCGCGTTTAATTTTGCGGGCGGATATGGAATCCGCCCCCACATGGTTACCCAATTCCCTATACCGATAAAAATGCCGGGGCGGATGATCCGCCCCGGCATTCTCTATTCGTGGCGGATGAACCGCCGCTATTTTTTTATACGGTGCTACAATTAACCGGCAATGGCCTCGGCATAGCCCTGGATGCACTCGAACATATACGCATAGTCAGACGCAGTGTTCGGGTCAATCGCGCGGGTCCAGGAGTAAACGAAGTCTTTCGCGGTAAGCGGAGTGCCGTCAGCCCACTTCAGGCCGTCACGCAGGGTGAAGGTGTAGGTAAGGCCGTCCTCGCTGATTTTCACATCAGCAGCCTGTGCAGGCACGGGCACGCCCTTTTTATCCAAAGAGTACAAGCCCTCAAAGGCATGTTGAATCAGGATGCCGCCGTCCACAGCGCTGTTCAAAGCGGGGTCGATGGTGTCGGGATTCGGGCCGGTGCAAACAGACAGTTCGGGTACATTTACATATTGGAAGTGCTTAAAGCCAAGCGGAGAAACGATCATGTCTTTTTGCACAACTTCGTTTGCCATGTAGATGTCTACATAGTAGTACAGCGGGCAAAGCATCCAGTCGTCAAAAATGAGCTTCTCGGCTTCGTGCATTTTCTTCATGCGCTCTGCGGCATCGCCGGAATTTTTGATTTCGGTGATGAGTTTGTCGAAAGCAGGATTCGACCATGCAGCGTCATTGTTGCCGCCGTCGGTGATCCACATGTCAAGGAAGCTGATGGGGTCATTGTAGTCGCCCAGCCAGCCGTTACGCGCAACCTGATACTCGTGGTTTTTACGGGTGTTCAGGAAGGTAGCCCACTCTTGGCTCTCGATTTGGATTGTTGCTTTCGGAGCAAGCTTGCTCCACATATTCTGCAATGCTTCGCCGATAGCCTGATGGCCTGTGCCCGCATTGTACAAATATGTTACAGTGCCCAGGCCTTCGCCTTCGGGGAAGCCTGCATCGGCAAGAATTTTCTTCGCTTCGGCCAGGTTTTTCTCGTTGGCAGCAGCGGAGGGATCATAGAAATCGCCGCCCACTTCGCGGAACTCTTTGCTGGGGTCAGCATCGGTCAATCCCTTCGGCACGAAAGCGCCGGCGGGGATTTGGCCGGATTTGCCAATTTCTTTGCAGATGAAATCGCGGTCAACAGCAAGTGTAAAGGCTTTACGCACGTCCTTATTGTCGAACGGCTTTGCAGTTACGTTATAGCTGATGTAGTAAGTGCCGATTTGGCCCTGCTTGAAGAAATCTTTGCCTTTGGAAAGTGTTTCGATTTCGTCGTTGGGCACGCTGTCCACAAAGGCCAGCTCTTTATTTTGGAAGCCGGACAGCTGAGGTGCATCCTCTTCCATCAAAACGAAATTGATTTTCTCGGGGATGATGTTTTTGGCATCCCAGTAATTTTCGTTTTTGGTGTAAACAATTTTCGAGCCGGGAACCCACTCGGCAATTTTGTACGGGCCGTTACCAATGTAGGTTTCAGGAGCAGTTGCCCATGCTTCGCCATTGTCCGTAACGGTTTTCTCTTGTACGGGGGCGTATGTGGGGAACGCGGTGAGCTCTAAGAAATACGGGGTACGAGCAACCAGCTTTACTTCAAGGGTTTTGTCGTCCAGTGCCTTGATGGAAAGCGCGTCGGGGTTGAAAGCGGCAGCCGCATCTTCCTCGGCGGGTGTGGATGTGCTGGCAGATGTGCTGGTGGCGGGCTTGGATGTCGGTGTGGACGCAGGGGCTTTAGAGCCGCAAGCGGTAAGCGCCACAGAGAGCATCAGCATAGTTGCCAAAGCAAGTGCTAATTTCTTCATAAAATCTTTCCTCCCAAAAATATTTGCCCCGTTCAAAACGTAGGCCTTTCATCAAGCTTTATACTACTTGTACGAAAGCGATGAATTGTTATCAATTATACATAATTTATAGTAATACGCAAGGTTTTTTGGCAATTTGTATTGTTTTGTAATAAATGATTGGTGGATTGCACAAAGAATCCGCACAGCGCGCACAGTGTTTGAGCATAGCGAACAAATGCCTGGAGTATAAGCCAAAAAATGCAAAGGCCAATTGCTTTGGCCTTTGCATTTTTATACAGATTCTACGCAATGCGCAGGCCCTTTAAGCAGGCCGGCAAAGCGAATTATTTTACTTTGTCTAAATGATGGCAAGCGGCATAGTGATTGCTCGAAACCTCGCGCCACTTTGGCTCTTCTTTGGCGCATTGCTCGTCTGCATAGGGGCAGCGCGTGCGGAAATGGCAACCCGACGGCGGATTAACAGGGCTTGGCACGTCGCCCTCCAGCATAATGCGCTTAGACGCGCGGCTGGCAATGGGGTCGGCAATGGGGATGGCCGACACAAGGCTGCGTGTGTACGGATGCACATTGTGAAACGCGATTTCGTAGCTGTCGGCAAGCTCTACCAATTTGCCCAAATACATAACGCCAATGCGGTTGGAAATATGCTTTACCACAGAAAGGTCATGCGCAATGAAAAGATAGGTAAGGCCCATGTCGGCTTGCAGCTCTTCAAACATGTTCACAACCTGCGCTTGAATCGACACGTCCAGCGCCGAGATAGGCTCGTCGCACACGATAAATTCGGGGTTTACCGCAAGGGCGCGCGCAATGCCAACGCGCTGGCGCTGCCCGCCCGAAAATTCATGCGGATAGCGGTTTGCGTGTTCGGAGTTAAGGCCCACGCGCTCCAGCATTTTGATAATTTGCTCGTGGCGGTCGGCCTTATTGGCGGCCAGCTTATGAATATCAATCGCTTCGCCCACAATATCGCCCACCGTCATGCGGGGGTCAAGCGAGGCGTACGGGTCCTGAAACACGATTTGCATTTTGCGGCGATAGGGCAGCATGTTTACAGCCGTTTTTTTGCCCATTTTCGGGTGGCCGTTTTCGTCCAGCACCACATTGCCTGCCTCGTCGTAAAGGGGCACGTTGCCGCTGTCAAACAAGGTTTCGCCGTTATAGATAATGCGCCCCTCGGTGGGCTCATATAAGCGCAGCAGCGTGCGGCCCGTGGTGGTTTTGCCGCAGCCGGATTCGCCCACAAGGCCCAATGTTTCGCCTTTGTTTAAATAAAACGATACATCGTCTACTGCTTTAACAACGCGTTTTTCAAACATCTTATTGCCCGATACGGGGAAATATTGTTTAAGGTTTTGTACTTCTAATAGCTTTTTGTTATCCATCCGTTAAACCTCCCCTTTTTGCGCCTTATCAAACTCGGCCTTTTGCAAAAGCCAGCATGCGCTGTAATGCACATCGTTCAGCGGTGTTTCGGGCGGCATTTCGCGCAAGCAAATTTTCATGCATTTTTTGCAGCGCGGTGCAAAGGGGCAGCCTGCAGGCGGATTCAGCATATCTACGGGCGTGCCTTCAATGGGCACCAGCTTAGAGTGCTCTTTTTCGTGCAGCTTCGGAATGCTCAGTAGCAAGCCTTTGGTGTACTCGTGCGAGGGCGAATAAAAAATATCGTCCACGCTGCCGTATTCCACCACTTTGCCGGCATACATAACGGCAATGCGATCGCACATATTGGCCACAACGCCAAGATCATGGGTAATCATAATAATGGCCATGCCCAGCTTTTTCTTCAGCTCGATCATCAATTCCAAAATCTGCGCTTGAATGGTAACGTCAAGCGCCGTTGTTGGCTCGTCGGCAATCAGCAGTTTTGGCTCGCACGCAAGTGCAATGGCAATCATAATGCGCTGGCGCATACCGCCCGAAAGCTCGTGCGGATATTGCTTGAGGCGCTTTGCGGGCTCGTTGATGCCTACCAGTGTTAAAAGCTCTTCGGCGCGTGCCGTAGCTTCTTTTTTGGTTTTATCTGTATGCAAGAGGATAACCTCTTCAATTTGATTGCCCACGGTATACACGGGGTTTAAGCTTGTCATCGGGTCCTGAAAAATAATCGAAACCTCGTTGCCGCGAATTTTGCGCATTTCCTTTTCGCTCAAATTATTAACCAAGCGATCTTCAAAATGCAATTCGCCGCCAATCAAGCGTCCGGGATATGCAGTAAGGCCCATCAAGCTGTAAGCGGTAACGCTTTTGCCCGAGCCGGACTCGCCCACAATACCCAGCACCTCGCCCTCGGCAAGATGAATCGACACGTCGTTCAGCGCTTTTACCTCGCCTGCCGGCGTGAAAAAGGACAAACGCTCGTTTTTAATGTTTACTAAATATTCGCTCATTATCAATCACATTCCTTTCTTGGGAATTGTGCGGTTAGTTTTTCATCTTCGGGTCAAACGCATCGCGCAGACCGTCGCCAAACAGGTTAAACGCCAAAATAATTACGCTGATGACGATGGCGGGTGCAAACATGCGGTACGGATACGTTTGCAGGCCGTTAATCGCGTCGGAGGCAAGCGAGCCCAGCGAGGGCATCGGAGCCGCCACACCGATGCCGATAAAGCTTAAAAAGCTTTCGGTAAAGATGGCAGACGGAATTTGCAGCGTGGTGGTAACAATCAGCACGCCGATGCAGTTTGTAAGCACATGCTTTTTGATGATGCGGCCGCTGGATGCGCCCAGCGCGCGCGCCGCCGTGATATATTCCTGCTGTTTAATGGTAAGCACCTGCCCGCGCACAATGCGCGCCATGCCCACCCAATATAAAAGCGAAAACACGATAAAAATGCAAATCAGCGGCACGCCCATTGTGTTAATCCACGCAAAGCCGGGCACCGCATCCGCCAAAGCCTGTAAAGGCGCTTTTAGCGTAACGGAAAGCAAAATGATAATCAGCATATCGGGCACCGTGTAGATAATATCCACAATGCGCATCATTACCATGTCGATATGCCCGCCGAAAAAGCCGGCCACAGAGCCATAAACCGAGCCAATCAGTAAAATCAGCGCGCTTGCCACGATACCTACCGTAAGCGAAACGCGGCTGCCCACCATCACGCGCACGGCATAATCGCGCCCAAGAGAATCGGTGCCGAATACATGCGGAAACACCTTTTCGCCCGCTTCCTTTGCCGCAAGCTCGGCTTGCGAATAAGTCATCGGTGCAAGGTTTTCGCTGCCGCGTATCTGCTCTTCATAGGCGTATGGATAAAACGCCGGCACAACAAACGAGAAAAAGAAAATAATAATCAAAACAACTAAGCTAACCATTGCAATGGGGTTTTTGGATAGGCGGCGTGCGCCGTCTTTCCAAAAGGATACGCTTTCACGCATCACAACAAGGCTTTGCTTTTCATCCTCACCCGCAGGCAGGAAGTCGTCAACATTGAGCTGCAAGCTCAAAGGGTTTTTCATAGACATTATGCTTCCTCCTTACTTTAATTGAATGCGCGGGTCAATCAGCTTATACGCGATATCCACAACCACATTCATGATGATAATAATTGCCGCAAGAAAAATCGTGGTGCCCATAATCATCATGTAATCGCGGTTGATAATCGAGCTAACAAATTCCTTACCGAGACCCGGAATTGTAAAGATTTTTTCCACCACAAGGCTACCTGTAAGCGTGTAGGCAATCGCCGGCCCAAGATAGGTAATGATGGGCATAATGGCGTTGCGCAGCGCATGCTTAAAGATGCTTCGTGTTTGCGAAAGGCCCTTTGCGCGCGCGGTGCGCATGTAGTCCTGCCCAAGCACGTCCAGCATAGACGAGCGCATCAAGCGGCAGATGTAAGCCGTGGGATAAAAGGCCAATGCCGCCACAGGCATTAAATAGCTGCCAAAGGTGTCAAGCCCGTAGGTTGGCAGCCATCCCAGCTTCATACTAAAGGTGTACATCAGCACCGTACTAACCACAAAGCTTGGCACCGCGATGCCGCACGTGGCCACCACAATGAGCGCGCTGTCCAGCCACTTTCCCCGATTAAATGCGGCAATACAGCCCATCGGAATACCGATAATCAGCGCCAGCGCCAGCGAAATGCCGCCGATTTTGGCCGATACAGGAAATTTGGTGGCGATAATGTCCGACACGTTGCGCCCACGCTGTTTAATCGAGGGGCCCAAATCGCCTTTAATGGCTTTTGCCATGTAGTTTTTATACTGCACAATCACCGGCTGATCCAGGCCGTATTTCTTGTTCAGCGCAGCCATAACTGCCTTTGTTGGCGATTTTTCCGCAAGAAACGGACCGCCCGGTATCATGTTCATCAGGAAAAAGGTCAGCATAGACACAATAATCAGTGTCACAAGGCCCAAAACCGTCCTTTTCACGATATACTTTGTCATTTCCTCAGCTCCTCAATTTATAAATCCCTAAAAAGAAAGAAAGGTGTTTTATTGCAATTGCGATAAAACACCGCCCTTACTAAACCCTTGTCGTAATATAGTATATTATTTTTAACGATTTGTCAATGTAAGCACATGGATCTTTGTTGCTTTTCACGGCAAAATGCTGCTATTTGTATTTTAAAATTTCTGTTTTTTCGGTTTTGTGCGTCTTGCAAGGACAAAATGCCAGCATTTTACAGTTAGAAATCAGAAGTTAGAAATCAGA
>JAGPHI010000054.1 GCA_018055565.1 Oscillospiraceae bacterium
GGCACGCGAAATGTTGGCTCTGTCGCACAGCATGTCGATGGCAATTGAGTCGCCTTCTACCACGTAAACGCCCATATCCAGCTCGATTTTATAGGCGCTGATATACGAGCGCACCTGCCGCTGAATTTCCTGCATCCATGCAATTACGCCGTCCTCGGTGTCATACTTGAGCAGCACGTTAAAATTATCCGCGGCGGCGCGGCAAAAGGTTTCGTCCGGGCCAATGTTTTTGGCAAGCGTGTTTGCAATGTACAAAAGCACATTATTACCCGTAGCATGCCCATAAATATCGTTGATAACCTTAAATTTACGAATGTCAAGGCTGATGGCCGCATAACGCTGGCCCGGATGCTCTGCCAAAAGCTTGGCTGCATCCAGCTTAAATTTGGCAAAATTATTGCACTGCGTAATATTGTCGGTATATGCCACGTGCTCTAAACGCAAATTGGTTTTGCGATACGCGCGAATAAAGATTACAAACGCTAACGCAATCAGCACAATAATGATGATACTAAGCACAATCATCTCGGCAAGCAGCCTGTTGGATTGATACGAAATCTCTTTGGGCGTTATCACCTGTAGCAAATACCAGTCATTCACGCCCACGGGCGTATAAAACACCTGCCGCAGTTCTTTACCCTGTTTATAGGTAAAATTGCCGTTTTGGGCATTTTGTAAGTCGGCGCGCATTTGCTCGATATCGGCTGTGTCGAAATTCTTGGCTTGCATGTACTCAAAATAATTTTCAAACGTCATGTCCACATTTGCACCAACCGAATTTGCCACGGTGTCGCCCTGCATGGTGATTAAAGCAGAATAGCCGTTGCCGCCAAAGCTTTCAATCGACATCGACTGCGCAAACTGATCCTGCGTATGCGTAGCAAACACAACGCCCAGCACCACGCCGTCCTTTTGTTTAATGGGCGCTGCATAAACATTGATTTCCTGGCCGTCTACCTTGTCTACCAATCTGTCCGACATTGCGCACTTGCCCTGCATGCCGGCTTGATAATAGCTTCTGTCTGAAAAATCGAACGTATAACCGTCGGTGGTATAGGCCGTGCCATCCGGCATGATAATGCCCATGCGCTTAAATTGCAGTGCCTTTGCCTGTGTGCACAAAAGCGCCAGCCAATGCGTGGGGTCGGTGTCCTCATGGCCTGCAATAAAAGTGGCGGCGCCCAAAATCGTTTCAAGCTTTCCGTTAATTTGCTGGCGAATGCTGTAAGCGCTTTTTTGCGCCACTTCGTCAAGATAAGTCAGCTTTTCTGTATATAAATTGTCGCGCGCTGCGCTAATAAAACGATATCCCATTAGCAATATTATTGCAAGAACAATGCTAATCACCGCCAAAAATGTTTTATGATTATAGCGGTTATGATTCATACAGCTGCCTCCCCTCTTGCCTGATTGCAGGTTATGGCCGCCGCGTTTATCGGCTGGCCTTCATGCGGGCTTTGCAAACATACATTTGCTTATCCGCAAAGTTCATAGCGTCATCCACACTGCTCACGCCGCGCGCATAGCGCGACACGCCATAAGCCAGTTCCACCGGAATTTCGCGTGCTTTATTGGCGCTGGCCATCGCCTCGGCCATTTCCTGCGCCGTTTGTGCGATATCGTTTTGCGCCACCCCAGTGCAAATTACGCAAAATTCGTCGCCGCCGATGCGATAGCATTTGCCAATATCCGTAAAAAATTCTCGGATATAGCCCGCTGCGCTCACCAGCGCCGCATCGCCCGCGCGATGGCTATAGGTATCGTTGATGCGTTTTAAATCGTTTAAATCCAGTGCCACCAAAACGGCTTCTTCTTTTTTACCAACGCGATAGCTGTCCATTTCTTCTTCAAAAGCCGCGCGGTTTGCAAGGCCTGTCAGCACGTCTTTATAGGCCAGCGCCTGCAACGCTTCGCGCTCAATACGCGCAGAATAATTGGAAATTACTTTGCGCGCAGCCCACGAGCAAAGCAAAAGCACAAACACCAAAAAGCCAAAGCTTGTTATCACAATGCTTCGTTCAATCAGCCCGAAGTAAAATAAAACTACCGCAAGCACCGTCATCAGCACCATTACCGTTACAAAGCGCACAATCATGCGCAAATCGGCAAAGGCTTTGTCTTTTCGGTGCCGTACAAACTGATACAATATATACATCGACGTGGACACAATTAACGTGTGCACGGTGAGCAGCATTTCAAAATAATCCACCACATTGCAAACTTGCAGCACATTTACAAGCGCAAAATTGCCTAAAAACGCCACGATAAAGCCCTGCAAAATCTTGTCGGTTTTAAAGCAATCCAGCGAACGCAAAAACAGCAAAAACGGAACAGGCATTAAATACAAGGTAATAAACACCAAATTGGTATAGAATAAGCTGTTGCCTATCCAAAGCTGCAAAATTTTGCTTTCACCAATCGACCAAATGCCCAGCAAAATGGCAAATAGGCCCAAATACAAAAGGCTGTCGTGCATCGCTGTGCCTTTTGCAATGGTAACCATCAGCAGCATTGCTACGCCTGCCGCCAAAATTAGGCTGGCCAAAAGCGCGGGAATAAATCTATCCTCCAGAATCGAAAAGAGAATAGCGGCCTTTGTGCCGATATAAAAGTTTGAAAAATCGCCGGAATACGGCGCATATGGCGACACCGTTTCAATGGCTACCATGTCGCCAAAATCTGCGGGCGGGATGCGCACAATTTGCCATCCGTTGCCGGGCGTAGCGCCAATTGGCGGGGGCGCATCATAGCCAAATGAATATAAAAGCTCGTCGCTTGTATAAATACGCACGCTGCTGTGGCGCGAGGTAAAAAACAGCGTGGAATTTTGCTTTAAATCGGCCGGCAGCTGCTTTTCAATGCGCACGGTGCTATTTTCGGGCGCATCAATTTTGCACGGCATATCATGCTCGCCGACAAATTGCCCGTCAACAAACACCCGCCATGCACTATTAAAATCTGTCAGCGTTTCGCTATTAATTGCCACGCGTTCCACATTTGAGCGCATCGAAACAACAATAAGCAAGAAATATCCTACCACCAAACAAACCGTGAACGCAATAGAAATCCAATTTTTCTTTTTCATGTGTGCTCCTTATCGCTGCGTAAAATCAGCATAGCACAAAAGCGCTGCGTTTTCAACAGAATCCCGTAAAAATAAAGCGGTATTCAATCATAATTTAAACAATTTTGCGTAAAAATGCATAAAAAAAGACAAACACAATACAATTGCGCGCCACGGCTATTTTGCCTCTTGACAGTTGCCGATTTTGCGGTATAATTATCGCATAGCGTTTTGCCGCCGTAATTTGCAGCAAAGCTGCTTGCGACAGGATAACCAATAGGAAAAAGATGACGATAAAGAAGAGTACGCTTTAGAAGCTTTTACAGAGAGCCCCGTTTGGTGCAAAGGGGTAAAGCGAGCAAAGCCGAACATGGTCTTTTGAATTGCGAAAGCGAGGGCGCAGCCTTAACTTTCGACGGGTGCACCCGTTACAGTGCCGTGCTATCACCGCTTTGGCGGGGCAGCATATAAGGCCTTTTCCGTAAGGAGGGGCGAATGTAAGGTGGTACCACGAAGCGTGTATGCTCTCGTCCTTGTAGATACAAGGATGGGGGTTTTTTTATTGCGTTTTGCAGATTTTTTGCAAACGCTTTGCTCTTGATTGTTTTAAAGGAGGCACCCAATTGATACAAATTGAACATCTCACAAAAATATTTGGCGATGGCCAAAGCGCTGTTTGCGCGCTGGAAGACGTAAGCCTTACCGTAAATGCGGGCGACATTTTTGGCATTATCGGCATGAGTGGCGCGGGCAAATCCACGCTTTTGCGCTGTTTATCCATGCTGGAGGTGCCCACCAGCGGGCGCATTTGCATTGGCGGCGTGGACACAAGCTCGGTGAGAGGGCGAATGCTTATCGAGCTGCGGCGGCGCATGGGCGTAGTGTTTCAAGGGTATAACCTTTTGATGCAAAAAACCGTGCGAGAGAATATTGCTTTTCCGCTTACGCTCGCAAAAACCGATAAGGCCGCTATCCTTGCCCGCACAAGCGAGCTTTTAGAGCTTGTGGGCCTTGCCGACAAGGCCGACGCCTATCCCTCGCAGCTTTCGGGCGGGCAAAAGCAGCGCGTGGCCATTGCCCGCGCGCTGGCCACACACCCCGAGGTGCTGCTTTGCGACGAGCCTACCTCGGCGCTGGATAGCTTTACCACCAAAGCCGTGCTGCGGCTTTTAAAAGAAATTAACCGTAAAATGGGCGTTACCATTATCATCATCACCCACGAGATGAGCGTGGTAAAAGCGATTTGCGACCGTGTGGCCGTGATTGATGCTTCGCATTTTGTGGAGGAGGGCATTGTAAGTAGCGTGTTTGCACAGCCCAAAAGCCCCATCACCGCCCTTTTGCTGGGCAAAGAGGAGGTATCTTAGCGTGAAAATGCATTTTTACGCCGTGTTTTGTGCGCTTTATGCGCGAAACGACACGCATTCGGCAAAGCCGAACGGATACAATTGCCCAGAAAGAAAGGAGCCTTTTGATGCATGATTTTATGCAATATGTGCCCATGCTGTTTACCGGCATGCTGGACACTTTATACATGACGGCGCTTTCGGCGCTGCTGGCCTATGTGTTTGGCATCCCAATGGGCGTGCTGCTTTTTATTTCAAAGCCCACGGGCATCCGCCCAAACAAAGTGTTTTACGCGTGCTTTGGCTGGGTAATCAATATTTTGCGCAGCATCCCGTTTATCATTTTAATGGTATCGCTTTTCCCGTTTGCACGCCTTGTGGTGGGCACGATTATCGGCCCCACGGCGGCTGTTGTGGCGCTGTCTATCGCGGCGGCGCCGTTTGTAGCCCGCATGACCGAGCAAAGCCTTGCCGAGATTGATAACGGCGTTATCGAGGCGGCGCGCTGCATGGGCGCAACCGATTTGCAAATTGTGTGCAAGGTGTTTTTGGTAGAAAGCGTGCCCGGCATGGTGCGCGGCATGTCCATCACTGTGATTACGCTGATTGGCTACAGTGCCATTGCGGGGGCGCTTGGGGCGGGCGGCCTCGGTGATATCGCCATTCGCTACGGCCTGCACCGCTTTGAGCCCGCCGTAATGTACGTTACCGTGGTGCTGCTGATTATCATTGTTTGCATTATTCAGGGCCTGTTTAACCTTTTGGCCCGCAAATTAGACCGTAAGAATCCGTAATAAACCCAAAGCTTGTCTATATGCAAAAGCATAGAAACGGCTTTATCAGAAAGGAATAAACCAACATGAAAAAACTATTTGCTGTAACACTTGCCGCCGTTTTGGCGCTTTCGCTTGCCGGCTGCTCTGGCAAAAAATCTGGCACCTTAGTGGTGGGGGCTTCGCCCGCGCCGCACGCCCAAATCCTAGAGGTGGTGAAACCCCTTTTGGCCAAAGAAGGCATTACCCTGGAAATTAAGGAATTTACCGATTACGTACTGCCCAACACCGCATTGCAGGATGGGAGCCTAGATGCCAATTATTTTCAGCACGAGCCGTATTTGCTGAAATTTAACAAAGAAAACAAAACCGACCTTGCCTCGGCCGCCGCCATCCATTTTGAGCCGCTGGGCATTTACGCGGGCAAAGCCGCATCCATCGACGCGCTTGCAAACGGCGCGCAAATTGCCATCCCGAACGATGCCACCAACGGCGCACGCGCGCTTTTGCTGCTGGAAGCAAACGGCATCATCACATTAAAGGGCGGCAAGGGCCTTGATTCAACCGTGCTGGACATCGACAAAAACCCCAAAAACGTTAAGATTGAAGAGCTGGAAGCCGCACAGATTCCGAACGCACTTGGCGATGTGGATTTGGCCGTAATTAACGGCAATTACGCTATCGGCGCGGGCATCCCCGCCGACAAGGTGCTTGCCACCGAAGACGCTGCGTCTGCCGCCGCCAAAGAATTTGCCAATATCATTGCAGTGAAAAAAGGCAACGAAAACCAGCCCGAAATTGTGGCGCTGATTAAAGCGCTGCAATCGCCCGAAGTAAAAGCCTTTATCGAAACCACGTATGCAGGCAACGTAAAGCCCATGTTCTAAAGCGCAATATTTGCCGAAAAACCGAGGCTGCGTAAGCGATACACTGTATCATCAATCAGCGCATAATAGCTGGAATCCACATTAAGTAAAGTATACAACAGCTAAAACGCGCAATCAATAAAGTGTATAACCGATAAACCGCATAATCAGTAAGTGTATATCCAATAAACCGCATAATCGATTAATGGATAGCAGACAAATCGCATGATTTATAAAAGCGGACGCGGGCCTTTGGCCTCGCGTCCGTTTTTATTGTATCACGATACTTGCAATTGCTTTGCCGCTGCAAAGCTGCGCTTTTATGTCACACGATCCGGCTGTGTTTGCTGGTACTGCCACTGCGCATATTCGTTTTCGTCCATATAATCTCCGTATTGTGTGTTGTACACACGCGTTTGTGT
>JAGPHI010000055.1 GCA_018055565.1 Oscillospiraceae bacterium
AAGCTTGCGCAGCACTTCGTCCACCGTGCGGCATTCGTGCGCGGCGGCAGCCTTTACGGCAGGCGCAGCCGCCTGCATTGCGTAGGAATGCTTTGCAAAGCGCAGCATTTCAATGTCGTTAAAATTATCGCCAAACGCATAAATATCCTCTTGAGAAATGCCCAGCGCTTTGCTAACAGCGGCCAGCGCCGTGCCTTTATTGGCCAATGTGAAATCCAGCCATTTTTCGCCTGCAACGGCCACGGTTAGCCCCTCTTGCCGAAAATGCGCATACCGCGCTTCGCATGCGGCAGCGCCGTCCATACAATAGGCCGAAATTTTAATAATCTGCTCCGGTATTTCCGCGGCGTTTTGCACTATAGTGATACGATTGCCCACAAAATCCCGAATATGGCGCACAAACTGCATATCCTTTGGCATTAAGTACGAGGTGTTTGCGCCCGATATCAAGATGTCGCAGCGCTCCTCGGCTGTGATGCGGCCTATCAGCTCGTTACAAAGCGCAGGCGCAATGGGCGATTTGGACAAGATTGTGTTTTTGTAATACACAATGGCCCCGTTTTCGCACAGGTATACATGCTCGCCCGGCAAATGGGCAAACAGCTGCCGCAGGCTGGAATATTGCCGCCCGCTGGCCGCGCAAAAGCAATATCCCCCGCGCAGCGCCGCGGCAAGCAGCCCAATCGTTTCGGTGCTTAATGCCGATGCGCCGTTTAAAAGCAAAGTACCGTCTAAATCACTGGCAATCAGTTTCATTGTTTCACAATCATTTCCTTAAAATTCTTGCGCCTTGCCGCAGAAAAGCGTTATTGTTATCGCCGCACGCCGTGCAAGCCGCCGCCAATATGCCCGCGCAAATGCGCGTTTACCATTCCATGCAAAGCCCTGTATCGGGCAAGCCCTCGGCAAACAGCACCAGCTTGCCATAGCCGCAATGCCCATTGGTTTCTAAGAGCTCCACTTCGCTGATTAGCTCTTCATGGCAGCAAAGCACAGTGTATTCGCGCTGGTTTTTCACAATACGCACGCCCGCGGCGCGCGTTTTTGGTAAAATAATTTTTTTGCGCCGCGCCGTTACCGGCAAAAGCTCGGCCGTAAGGGCATTGTCTTCGCCTTTTTTGCCCACGGCAATTACGCTAATCATTGTAAAATCGCCCTCTGCCTCTGCGCGTGCCACAAGCGCCGCGCACTCGGTAAGGCTGTTATATTCGCGCGAAACCGGCTGGCTGTTCAGCGTGGTTTTCACATTGCCGAGGCACACCAAGTTTGCACACGCCGCCTTGCCCATAAACGCCGCGCCGTTTGCCGTTTGCGTTACCGTGCCTTCGCCAAAATGAAACGCCGCTTCATAGCTGTGCGTGCCTTTGGCGCAAAAGGTATCAAACACCACAAAGATGTCGGGCTTAATGTATAAAACGCGTCTGCGCACAAACACCCCGTTTGCAAAATAGCCCAAATGCGCGCCGCTGACATAATCGGCCTTTGGCGTAAACACCGCTTGCTCCTTAATGGGGTTTGCCAATGTGCGATACCCCCAAGAATCCAGCTGCTCGGAAAACTCGATGCCGTCCACGCGCGTGGTATTATGCGCCTCGGCACTTTTTAAGGCTTTGCGGATGGGGCTGTCCACATAGGTATACCGCCCCGAATCAATCAGCACATCCTCGCCAAAAGCGGCAAGGTCAATATGCAATTGGTCGGCATGGCCGTGCCCGCTGCCGAGGCAGCCGCAATGAAAATGCATCCACACGGCGGTTTCGCTGTTATCCTCGCGCATAAACCAATTGCCGCTATCCGCCAGCTCGCGCGAGGGGCAAGCGGGCGCCAGCGCCGCAATCGCTTGATACTGCTCTATAAACGCAGGGCCGCAATCCCAAATATTTTCTTCAAACACGCGGCTGTTTGCCGCAAATTTCAGCGAGCCATCGGCAAACAGCACTGCGCCAAGCGCCAATAAATCACGCGCGTCGATATCGTCGGAATCGCCCTGCATCGGCAAAAAGCCGTTTGGCTTTATCCAAGCCCCAAGCGCCGCGCACATGCGCTGCACGCTTGCTTCAAACTCCTTTGGCAAGGCATAGCCGTTTTGCCGCGCGGCCAGCACCACATTTAAAAAGCAGTGCAAAACCTCGCAGTGATACATGGGGCTTTGCTCCCAGTGCGAGCCATCGCGCATCACCTGAATATCTACATTCACGGCAAGGCGGCTTACCGCAAGGGCGCAAAGCGCAGGCTTATCAAAATACAGTCCCAACAAGAAAAGCCCGTTATCCTGCAAAACGCCCCAATTGCTCAACACATGAAAATCGGCGCTGGTTTCTTGCAAATAATCGCTGTGCACGGCAAGGCTTGCGTTCATTTCATCAAACAGTGTAGGCGGCACCGAGGGCGACGACGCAAACATGCGCATCGCGCGCAGCCAGTTTTCGCAGCGAAGCCCCGCTTCAAGGCTGCGCCAGCTGCCGTTTTTGGTTTCGTCGCAAAGTTTTGATTGCGAAAGCCAGCTTTTTGCAAGGCGCACAAAGCACGCGGCATATTCTTCCTTACCGGTGTACAAATACGCTTTGCCCAGCACCACAAAGGATGTATGGCGGTTTAGCGCATAGGTCCATTCGGGGTCGCCCGCGGGGATATGCTCCCAGTCAATTTCGTCTTGAAAGGTAACGGGGATATGCGTGCGCTCCATCTCCCAATGCTCGCGGAAGGTGAAGGTGTTGCGGCAAAGCTCGTCGGCAAGCGCGATGGTTGCCTTTGCCGTATCGGGAAATTGCTGCAAGCAATAGGCAGCTGCGCTAGCCGGCTGCTCGCAAAAAAAAGATGCATTTTGTTTCATAAATCGCATTCCCTTCTTAATAAATAGGCCGTTTCGGCTTTTTAAAACACACGCTGCTTCGGCGCGCAAGGCGCAAAAGCGGGCGTAAAGCATCGCTGTTTTACGCCCTTATGCGGCACTTTTGCCGTAAAACACCGCTGCTTTTTTGCTAAAGCCTTACCAGTAAAGCTGCCAATCCTTTATCGAGCGCAGCAGCGCTTCCATATAAAAATAATCGCCCCAAGTGTTGCATTCGTCTACGCCTCTATCCTTCGGGATGGGGTTATGCGGCGAATTTTTGGCATATACGCCGTGCAGCAAAAGCCCTGTGCCCGGCGTGCTTTCGCCTTGCGCGGGCGCTTTTACGGCATAGTTTGCAATCAGCGAGGCCAAAATTTTGTTTGCCACGCCTTTATAGTATTCGCCCTCTTCGGCGGGCAGGTATTTGGCCATTTCCAGCATGCCACACACGGCGATTGCGCCCGCGGAGGAATCCTTAGGCTCGCCATCGCCGTCGGTGAATTCCAAATCCCAATAGGGCACATTGTCTTGGGGCAGCTTTGCAATAAAGAAATCCGTTACGCGGCGAAACAGCTTAAGGCATTCCTCTTCCTTTGTATAGCGATACGAAAGCGCCGTACCGTAAATGCCCCATGCCTGCCCGCGCGCCCAAGCCGAGCCGTCGCGATAGCCCTGATGCGTCACGCCATGCGTGGGCATGCCGGTTTCTTTATCAAAAAAGTAGGTGTGATAGGTGGAATTATCCTCGCGCACCAAATTGGCAAGGCTGGTATGCATATGGCGCGTAGCCTTTTCGCGATATTCGGCGTTGCCCGTTACCTCGCTTGCCCAAAACAGCAGCGGAAGATTTAAAAGGCAATCAATAATCAAGCGGTAATTATCCCGCGCGCCAAGCTCGCCCCATGCTTGTAAAAACTGGCCTTTCTCTTGAAAACGCGCCAGCAAATTATCCGCCGCCAAAAGCGCCGCCTTTTTGCCTGTTTCGCTGCCCATCAGCTTATACGCCGCCACGCAGGAGGGCGTATATAAAAAGCCCATGTCGTGATGATTGACATCAATTTTTTCTTCAATGCGGTGCAAAAAGCTGTCTACCTGCGCAAGGGCCGCCGCTTTAAAGCGCTCGTCCCCTGTGGCCTCGTAGCAAAGCCAATATTCGCCTGTGCAAAACCCCGTTGTCCACTCCACATTTTCGGTGGCGGGATACAGATTATCAACGCTGTTTGAATCCATAAATTTGTCGGTGTAAACAGCAAGATTACCCGCAAGAATCTTCGCAGCATCGTCTATAGCTGCTTGCACACCTGTGGCATTTAGCGTATTGTTTGGCATGTTAATATTTCCCCTCTTTTTTAAGAATTACAATTCATCTAGTGGAATGCACGCATTCCAAGAGCGCGTCATCGTGGCGAAGCCCGCTTCGCTGCCGTCGTTGGTTGCCACAAACAAATGGGTGGCACGCTGATTGTCAAACAAGATAAACGGGCGATCCATATTGCCCATTGTGCGTGTTTTTCCGTCATTCCACGGCACCTCGCGTCCAAAAGCGCGTTTGGGATGCACGTTCCAGTGCACGCCGTTTTCAGACGAAGCGTACACAACCGCCCCAACCTCGTTTGTATAGCTGCCTTTCCAGTCCTTTGCAATCATTGCATAGCCTGTGTCTGTGCGCCAAACAAAGGGGTCTTCCAAAATGCCGTTTTCCATAGAAAATATCGGCTCGTTGCTAAGGCGCGTAAACGGTTTTGTGTAATGCTCTGCAAAGGCTACCCCCAGCGTCATATCGCCAAACATATCCCCGCTTGTGTGCGGCGGCTTTTGCCACGCACGCGCCTTATACACTAAAAGGCAGCTGCCGTCCTCGTGCATGCACGGGGCAGGGTTGGACACTAAAAAGCTGTCAAAATAGCCTGCGCGCACATCAAAGGCGGGCGCGTCGCGCCGTATCCAGGGGCCAAACACCGATTTGGATGTGGCAATGCCGATGCGTTTATTGCTGCGCGCGGCCAGCCACTGATAGCTATAATGGTTTAAGCTGCCATCCTCTGGCACGTCATTGTACGGAAAGGTGCTGCCCACATAAAACAGCACATATTCGTCGCCGCATTTGGTGATAGACGGGTTATGTGTAACGCGCCCGTCCCAATATTCTGCCCCGCGGGCGGGCAGCACCACCTCGGCAAAGGTGTAAGGCCCTTCGGGCGTTTGGCTTACAGCACGCACAATCTCGCTTGCAACGCCCCATCCCGGATGAAACGGCAATGTTTTCTTCCAGCGCGAGGCAAACATATGATATTGCCCGTCCTCGCCTTTGATTACACTGCCGCACCATACCCAGTAATCGTCCATTGCAAAGCCGCCGCCCAAAGGCGCGGGCATAAAATGGCGCTGCAAATCTTGTTCGTTGCGATTCATGGCTTTCACTCCTATGTTATCACTGTTAGGGATGCACAAAACGCCTGTTTTCGGTTGCGTCAAGACGCAACCCTACAATATATAGCGTCGATATCACAAAACACTATTTCGATAGCACAGCACACTATTCTATCCTGTAGGGAACGGTTTTGCCTGTTCCGCTAAAGCGCGTTTTACGCATGGCCAATCACTGTAAATGCCGCGCAAAGCTGTCGTTTTGTTCGTGCAGCCATTGCAGCAGCGCCTGCTCTAGTTCATTGGCCACTGCGTTATCCGCCGGATTTTCAATCACAATGGGATGCATTTGCAGCGGGTCGCTTGCAAGGTCGTATAAAAGCCGCTGCAAAACGGGCGTTGGCGTATAGCCCACATCCACAACATAGCTGTAGCGCACAGAGCGCACGCCGCGCCATCCCATTTCAAGCGGGCTGATGCCCTTTTCTTTTAGCGCGGCCACAAGCTGCGGCCCGCCTGGCGTTGCATACAAATATCCTACCTTGTTTTCGTCGGTTTTGCAAGTGCGAATCTCGTTTGCGCAATCTTTGCCCTGCATCTCGGCGGGCACAGGCAGCCCCATCAGCGAAAGCAGTGTTGGCGCGATATCTGCGCTGTCTAACACCGTGCCGCAGCGCCCGCTTGCAAGCCCCGCGCCGCCAATTACGCACGGAATACCCACAGATTCCTCGTACCACACATGCTTTGCCATAAGGGCATGGCTGCCCATCATATCGCCGTGGTCGGCCGTAAGCACCACGATGGTATCTTCTAATACGCCCTCGTCGCGCAGCGCTTGTAAAAGACGGCCAAACTGGTCACCAAGGCCCGAAATGGCGGCAAAATACTGCTTTGTTACCTCGTGCATTTCCGCCTCGGTATAGCCCACAGCCTCAGAGGTGTGATGATGAATATTGGCAAAATCCACATTGCCGCGCAAGGTAAGCTCTTTATCCTTATATAAATCCAAATATTTCTGCGGCACTTGCTCATAGGGGCTGTGCGGCGGATTCCATGAAATAAACAGCGAAAACGGCTTTTCTTTATCGCGCGTTTCAAGATAGCGTATCGCCACATCGGTTTCGTGCGCAGGCGACCATTGCTCCACGCGAATCATCTCCGGCGTGTCTTGCCAGTAATGCGGGTTCAAATGCGCGTCCCACGCGCCATAGGAATACCAAAAATCGAAGCCGTGGCGGCGTACACCGCGCGGGGTAAATG
>JAGPHI010000056.1 GCA_018055565.1 Oscillospiraceae bacterium
ATGAGCTGGCAAAAGCATTGGTTTCGTTTTCGCGATATAAAAGCTCATACGCTGTTAGGAAGCCATCGGTATTCAATATCGGCTGTCTGGCGATATACACGTCCAAGAAAAACACCTCATTTGTTAGATAATTATACCATTAAAATACAATAAATAGCAATGCAGAAAATGCCCAAATCTGCATTTTATTTCGCCGTAAATCTCAGTAAAATGCGCGCAATCTGCCGAAAAAGCGGCGCAGTGTATCACGCAGCAGGCAAAAACTGCTGCAAAATGCTATCGTCTGATAGCATTTTGCGTTAGCCTAACACTTGTTAGATAAAACGCAATATACGATATATCGCTATATTTTTTATGGTAGTGCAAAATAGTGGTACAATGAAACGCAAAAAAATCGCATGATGGTATGCAAAATGCGCTTTATCGGTAAAAAACGACACAAGGCGTGGTTTGTGGTGCTTATTATGGGGAAAAGCAGTGAATCTGTGTTATTTTGCGCATAAAACGCAAAAAAGCCGCGCTGCTTTATGCATAAAGCAGCGCGGCAAATCTTGCGTTATTATCGCGATGGGTGAAAAGCTTAAAACGCTTTACGCCATTGTGTCGGGCGTAATCTTTTCATACAGCTCGTGGTATTCAACAGGCATCGCTTCGGAGCTGAGTGTAATTTCGGATACCCATGCTTCATAAGCGGCATCAGACATATAGGTCATCGGGTCTGCAAACATCACTTCTTCTTCAAACGGATAGCGTTTGATGATATGATAGCCGTAATTGGTTTCAACGATATCGCTTACTTCGCCGTCTTTCAGGGCAAAGGCTGCGTCCTCAAAAGGCTTAACCATACGGCCTGTGGTAAAGTAATAGCCCTCTTCGGGAGCGCCAGGGTCTTGGTTATAGGTTTTAATTAGTTCTTCAAAGCTTTCACCGGCTTTAATTTTGTCCATTACTTCGTTTGCTTTGGCAAGCTCGGCCGAATGGTCGGCAGGGGGGGTGCTGGTGCTTGTGCTGGCGCTTGCTGCGGCCTCTTCAGGGAACGAAATTAAAATATGCTTTGCATGCACATAGTTTTCAGCCACGTTTTTGATGATATCATCTTTATATAAAGAAAGCGTGAGATTTTGTACAAGCAGGCTGTCTTCCATCATGGTGCGCAGCAAATCTTCGGTATAATAGGCCGAGCTAAGCGCAGCATAATATTCGTCTTCGCTGGGGAAGCGGGCCTTCATGTCCGCCATTTCTTTTTCAACCTTTTCTTTGTCTTGCGCAGACAGGGTAATGTTTTTCTCTTTTACCAGCGCAAGCATCGCGGCATTCGAGCGAAGGCTTGCTTCCACGCCGGATTTCAGCTCGGCAACGTCTACGGCGCCAGTGCTTTGTGCTTGGCGCAGGATATTCATAAAGAAATAGCGATATTCATCAAACGACACTTTATGTTCGCCCAGTGTCATCACGGTGTCAATTTCGGTTTTGGTGCCATCGATATAAAGGCCGGGGTCTTTGGCGGGCGGGGTGCTTGTGACGGACTCTGGCGAGGGGGTAGAGCTGCCGCCCATTGTTTCAACCTTTTGCCCGCATCCGGCCAGCATCGCCGCCGCAAGGGTTACGCAAAGCGCGGCGCTGAGTAGTTTTTTCGTTTTGTTCATTTTCATTGTTATGACTATTCCTTTCTTGGGGAATCATGCCGATTCGACGCAGCCGAATGCGCGCCACTTTGGCGTGCAAGGCACAAAACCCAGTTTGAAAGAGTTGTCTTTCAAACTTTCTTCCTATAATACAACACTTTTTGTATTATACACCATAAAAGGGCTAAGGGCAAATGAAAACCATGTGAAAAAACTATTGACAAATCATGATACAGGGTGTTTAATAAGAACTATACAAACCGATGAAGCGGAGATTAAACCAATCGCGCACCCACAGAGAGCCCCGGCAGCTGAAAAGGGGCGGTAAGCGGATTGGCAAGTGGACCGCCGAGGGCAGAGTGAACGGGATTCCCCAGTAGCTTCTGACGCGTACTCGCGTTATAGGGTGTGGAATGTGTTGGCATTCCGGTAAGGCGGCTGCTTTTTGATAAGGCGGCAAGCAAGGTGGTACCGCAGATGTTTTTGATAAACACCTGTCCTTGAAATTCAAGGATAGGTGTTTTTTTATTTGCCGAAAGGGGAATGCACGTTATGCAGCACACAAAACGATGGCGATGGCCAAACGCGCAGCTATCAATTCAATTACAACAGGCGAAATTTTATATAGAAAATGGAGAATGAATGATGAAAAAGATGATTTCGGTTTTATTATCCGCTGTTTTGGCAATGGGCTTATGCACGGCCTGCGCCAACAATTCTGCAAGTGATACAGCAAGTGGCAAAGCCCTTAAAGTGGGGCTTGTGCAATTTGCAGAGCATCCCTCGCTCGATGAAATCCGCACGGCATTTACCGAAGAGCTTGTCAACACCGCAAAGGATGCGGGCATCAGCGTGGAAATTGATTATCAAAACGGCCTCGGCGAATCGGGCACATTAAACACCATTTGCCAAAAATTTGCGGGCGATAAAGTGGATTTGGTGGTGGCCATTGCCACACCCGCCGCGCAAAGCGCCGCCGCCGCGCTTGCAAGCACCGATATCCCCTTGATTTTCAGTGCGGTTACAGACCCTGTGGCCGCAGAGCTGGTTACCAACACGGCTGCCCCCGAGGGCAATATCACAGGCACATCGGATGCCATTCCCGTGGCAAAGCTGTTTGCGCTGGCCGCAGAATTAACGCCCGATGCCAAAAGCTTTGGCGTTGTATATAACACGGGCGAGCCCAACAGCGCCGTGGTGGTGGCCGAGGCACGCAAATATTTAGAGGCAAACGGCAAAACCTTGACCGAAAGCGCCATTACCGCAGGCAGCGAGGCGCAAAGCGCCGCGCAAAATTTGGCCGCAAAATGCGACGCGCTGTTTGTGCCCATTGATAACATGGTGGCGCTGGCGATGCCCACCGTTTCGGACGCGGCTATCAAAGCAAAGGTGCCGCTGTACGCAGCAGCAGATTCGCTTGTGCGCGATGGGGCGCTGGCAAGCGTTGGCGTAAATTACACCAATCTTGGCAAGGAAACCGCAAAAATGGCGCTGAAGGCGCTTACCGGCACCGCTATTAAGGATTTGCCCGTTATGGTGCTGGAGGAGCAAAACATTGTGGTAAACCAAGAAACCGCCGCCGCCATCGGCGTGGATGTGAGCAAGTATGTAAAATAGCATGCACAAAAGCGCGCATGCAGTTAAGCCAAGATACAAAATAGCACGGGCAACTGCCGCCCAACATGAATAAAGAGGTTGCATTATGAATTTTACCGTTATACTCGGCGCAATTGAGCAAGGGCTAATTTACGGCCTTGTGGCGATGGGCATTTATTTATCCTATCGCACACTGGACATTGCCGATTTAACAACCGATGGTTCCTTTACACTGGGCGCGGCCGTGTCGGCAATGCTGACCACGCTGGGGCTTCCCATTCTGGGGCTTGCAGGCGCTGTGGTGGCGGGCGCACTTGCGGGCGGGGTAACCGCTATTTTGCAAACAAAGCTGCGTGTGCAGCCTATTTTATCGGGCATCATCACCATGACGGCGCTGTATTCCATCAACATGATGGTGATGGGCGGCAAGCCCAATTTGCCGCTTTTAAAAAGCGACACGGTATTTACCGTGGCAGAAAAGTATTTGGGCGCGGCAGGTAAACCCGTTGTAATCTGTGTGCTCACGGCGCTTGTGGGCGTGGGGCTAACGCTGTTTTTGCAAACACAGCTGGGCCTTTCGATTCGCGCTACCGGCGATAACCGTGCAATGGTGGCGGCCTCGTCAATCAATCCGGCGTTTACCACCACGGTGGGGCTGATGCTGGCAAACGGCATGGTGTCGCTTTCGGGCGCGATTTTTGCGCAATATCAGCGCTACAGCGCCAACGATGTGGGCAACGGCATGGTGGTTATCGGGCTGGCAAGCTTGATTATCGGCGAGGTCATCGTGGGGCGCGGGGGCGTGGCACGCTGTGTGGCGGGCGCGGTGGTTGGCTCTATCATTTATCGCGTGCTTACCACGCTGGCCATTACATCGGGGCTTGTGTCTGCCTCTAATTTAAAGCTGGTTTCGGCCATTATTGTGGCGGCGGCCATCTCGTATCCGGCCATTCAGGCATCGCTGCGCTTACGCCGCTTAAAAAAACAAAACACGGAGGTGCGCCAAGATGCTGCAAATTAAATCCATCACAAAAACCTTTGGCCTCGGCACCGTGAATGAAAAAACTGCACTAAAGGATTTTTCGCTTACGGTGGACAAAAGCGAGTTTATCACAATCATCGGCGGCAACGGCGCAGGTAAATCCACGCTGTTTAACGCCATTGCGGGTAATTTTTATCCCGATAAAGGGCACATTTTTTTGGACGGCGAAGACATTACCTTTAAGCCTGAATACCAGCGCGCAAACGATTTGGGGCATCTGTTTCAAGACCCGCTAAAAGGCACTGCACCGCACATGACCATTGAGGAAAACATGGCGCTTGCGTATCTGCGCGCCAAAAAGGGCGGCAGCTTTGGGCGCGTGTCGCCCGCAGATCGCGCCTATTTTAAAACCCGCCTTGCCGAGCTGGGGCTTGGGCTGGAAACGCGGTTAAAAAGCCCTGTGGGGCTTTTGTCGGGCGGGCAAAGGCAGGCGCTAACCTTGCTGATGGCAACGCTGATTACACCAAAGCTGCTGCTTTTAGACGAGCACACCGCCGCGCTTGACCCCGCCACCGCCGAAAAGGTGATGGCGCTAACCAAAAGCGTCACCGCCGAAACGCAGCTGACTTGCCTGATGATTACGCACAATATCAAAAGCGCGCTCGCTACAGGCACGCGCACCATCATGCTGGACGAGGGGCGCATTGTGCTGGATATCAAAGGCGACGAGCGCCGCAATATGACAGTGAATGACGTGCTGGAAAAGTTTCGCGAAAACGCCAAAAAAGCGCTGGATAACGACAGGATTTTGACCGAAAGCGAATAATACAACAAAATACCCATTGTATATACAAATTAGTGTATACAATGGGTATTTTTACTATTTACAGCTGGTTTATGCGTTTATCTGCAAAAGCGGCGGCCTGTGCCCGCGTAAGCGCATGCCTCTATTTGCTTTAGCGCCCACTTTCTTTCTGCAAAAGCAAACGGTGCGCGCATATCAGCGGCATTTTTCACTAAAAATGCCGCATAAATCGGCTAAAATATCCTCCGGCAGCATGCCCTGCATAGAAAGGCGCGCGGCGCATAAATCGGCGGCAAGGCCGTGCAGATACACGCCGCACATGGCGGCATCATATGGCGCGAGGCCAATGGCGCACAGCCCTGCAATAATGCCCGCCAGCACATCGCCCGCCCCGCCGCGCGCAAGGCCGGCGTTGCCTGTGGTGTTCTGTATAAGCGCGCCGTCTGGCGCGGCAATCAGTGTGCGATGGCTTTTCAGCACCACAATGGTGTTATGCTGCATGGCAAATGCGCTGGCGATTTCTGCGCGCGCGGCGTTCACTTGTGCCACGGTTTTACCGCTTAACTTTGCCATCTCGCCCACATGCGGTGTAATAATCAGCGGGGCTTTGGCGCTTTGCAAAACCGAAAGCGCGTCCTTTATGCTGCAAAGCCCGCCCGCGTCTAAAATCACCGCGCCGCTTGCAACAGGCAAAAGCGCTTGCACCAGCGCTGCCGTGTCGGCGGTTTCGGGCATGCCGCAGCCGATTAACACGGCGCTTGCGCCCGCAGCCTTTTCCAATAGCGCGGGGCAGGCGCTGCTGTTCGCTATATCGGCGGGGCTTGCCGTCAGCGGCAAAAAGGTTGCCTCCAAAATGCGCGAAGCCACAGAAGCAATTACGGCTTCGCCGGATGCCAGCGTAACAAGCCCTGCGCCCGCGCGCAGTGCGCCGAGGCACGCCAGCGCTGCTGCGCCGCGATATTCGCTGCATCCCGCAACAATCAGCGCCTTGCCGTAATCGCCTTTGTGGCTTGCCGCGCCGCGCACGGGTATCGCCGCCCATACGTCGGCCGAAGAGATATATTTCATCTTGCAGGCTCCTTTATCGTTTCGTTGCCTTTAGTATACCACGAAACCGTAAAGAGGGAAATACCGCGTGCTGATGCAAATGCAAAAACGCCGCAACCCTTGCAAGGCCGCGGCGTTTTAAACGAAAAAGTGCGGTAAATCAATCAAAAATGGCAGATACAAAATGCGAATATAGCAAACCGTTTTGCTGTTTTATTTGCCGCTTACAGAAAGGGATGTGCGATCGTCTGGTGCAGTGTCCAGTTCTGGCATCACCTTTGTGTTGTTGATATTGCCGATAAACCCGCCGATGCTGCCCATTGTAATCTCATATTCTGCGCCGCTGTCGGTTTTTACGGCTGCGGTGGTGCCATATTGGGCGTCCCAATCGATGCTTTGTGCA
>JAGPHI010000057.1 GCA_018055565.1 Oscillospiraceae bacterium
CCAGTTTTGTCAATTTTATTTCAAATAAATGTCATATTGCCGAAAAAAAGTTTCCGTTCTTGTGAAAGCCCGACAAAGACGGCCAAAATTCTGTGCGCGGGCGCAAATCGCCTTATGCACTGCACAGGCTAAAGATGCCGTTTGCGCTTGCTTTCGCGCGCCAAACCCATAAGGCCGTTTTAGCCTGCGCGCTGCAATAGCAAAGGGGCTTGCCCCGCGTAAAAGCAGGCAAACCCCTTTGATTATTATATGGTATCGCGGCTTTGCATATCTTAGCATTTGCATACGGTGCAAGGCATATGCCAAATGAGCCGCAGCATTTACCGCGAACGCTAGTTAATCAGCGCTTCAAATTCCTTGTTAGAAATGGGCTTTGAGAAATAGTATCCCTTGCCGTTTTCGCAGCCATAGCGGCGCACGGTATTTGCCTGTGCCTCTGTTTCAATGTTTACCACAATCACTTTGATGCCAAGCGCTTTCGTCAGCTCTAAAAAGGCGCGGATAAACAATTCTTCGCTTTTATTTTCACGCCGCGTTTCAAAGAAATGATAGTCCATTTTAATGGCATCCAGCGGCAGCTGGCGCAAAAGGCCAACGGCAAATGCATCGTCCGCGGCAAATTTATCCATAGACAGGGTAAAGCCGTGGCGGTGCAAATCGTTCATCATTTCCACAAAGTGATCGCTTTCTTCAAACAGCACGGTGCGCTCGGGCAGTTCCAGCTCTAAAAGCACGGGCGGAATATTATATTGCCGCACCAGCGCCACAATGCGCTCGGTAAAATCGGGGCGATGCAAATTCATCTTTGAAAGATTGACGGTGATGGGCACGGTTAAAATGCCATCATCCAGCCACGACTGGATTTTTTTGCACGCCTCTTCCACCATATAGAAATCTAGCTCACAGGTGTTGCCCATACTGTCCAGCACCGGAATAAACTGGGCCGGCATCAAAAGGCCGCGCGTGGGATGTTGCCAGCGGCTTAATACCTCTGCGCCCACAATTGCGCCCGTTTGTAAATTGTAAATAGGCTGATAATACGGCACAAACTCGCGATTTTTTAATGCGGATTTTACGTCGTGCGCCAAACTTTCGTAAACGCTCCAATCGGGTTTATCTTGTTTGTCCAGCACAATATGGCTAAAGCCCGCGCGCAGCGCTGTATTGATATAATCCATAATGGATTCCAGCGTAGCGTTGCCATCCTCTTTGTCTGATAAAAAATACACCCCATAGGATAACGAAAAATAATAGGAATACGGGATGCCCTTTTCCTCAATTTTCACCTGCTGCAATACTGATAAAAAGGTTTTAAGCGAGGACAAAAACGCATCGTGATCCTCGGCAGGCACCAAGATGATCATGTGGTTAAACGCAAAGCGATATGCGGTGCCCTCGCGCTCTTTTGCATAGTTTTCAAGCGGACGGCAAAAGCGTTTGAGCATCTTGTCGCCCATCACAAGGCCAAACAAGCTGTATAAATCCTGAAAACGGTTCAGCTTAATGCTCACCATTGCCAAGCTTTCGCGCTTTTTCAGCGCCGCAAAATCTCTTTTCAGGGCCTCTTGATTGGCAAGGCCCGTCAAACGGTCATGATGGATAAAATGTTCCTGCTTGTTTTGGCATTCCGTCTGCTTTTTGCGCATCAGCAGCAAAAGCACCACCAGCGCCCCGCAAAGCAAAAGGCATACAACGGCAAAGAGTATGGTAACGATCATGATCAATCCTTTCAAGATGCTTACAGCTGCGAGCGAAAAATGACCTTGTCTGCCGATTTTTGCAGCGTGCAATTATCGCGCAATTGCATATTTTTGAGCAGCGCTCCATCAATGTTGATGCTAACGTTTGCAAACATGCTCTCGCGTGTTTCCACATAACGCTGGTAGTCGCGCTGTTCTTTTGTTTGGGCATTTTGCTTTTCCAGCCGGGTGATAGCGCGCTCCATACGGATTTTGGTTACAATCGCGCGCGTAAGCATCGTTTCCATCGCAAGCTTGTCAATTTTCGATACCGCCGCAAATTCAGCCGAGGCCAAAAGATTGACAATGCTTTCTTTGTATTTGGCAATTTTCAGCATATTGCCCGCCTTAATTTTCCCAAAGGTGTCGGGGTCGCGCACTACAATGGCGGTGGGCACATTGGATTCATTGCCAATGCGCTGCGCCTGCACCGTTTCGCCCGCTGTGCAAGTGCCGCCCACGATGCAGCCGTTACGGCCAAAGGCCATCACCGATGTTTCGCTTTCCACGCGCGAATTCATGAGAACATCGGCATAAATATTGTTTTTGGCGCGCACGCGCGCGTTTTCGGCAAAAAAGACGCGGATGCTGCCGCCAGCCTCCATAAGGCCTGTTTCTTGCCCTTTCATGCCCCCGCAAATAACGATATTGCCGCCCGCCACAAGCGTTGCATTTTCTGCAACGCCATCGATATTAATGTCGCCGCCCGCGCGCACCGAAAAGCCGCTTTGCACATCGCCTTTCACGTGCACCGTGCCCACAAATAAGATATTGCCTGTAGCGGCATCCACATTTTCTACTTCTAATACGCGGCTAACCATTACGCGGTTTCCGCGCAAGAACACCTGCCCGTCACACGAGGCAAAAACGCGCGTTTTATCGTCTGACAGAACCGTATTTGCGCCGCACACAAGGTCGGCCGGTTTGCCAACGCGCCCAAGCACCATTTCGCCGCGTACGGAATAGCCCGCCTCGCCCACCGTGGCGGGAAACAGCGTGCACAGCAAATCGCCTTGTTTCACGTTTTTGGCGTATTCCAGCGATTTGTAATCGGCAACGCCGTTTTTGTCAATCTTGGGTGCTAAATCAAATCGTGGCTCAAACTGGTATTCCAAATGCCCGTCTTCGCCGTTAATTGGCGCTTTGCCCTGCGCAATTTTAAATTTGCGCGCATATACGGGGTTTTGCGCTAAACGCGCAACGTATTCATCTTTAATGCCGCGCGTTACACCGCGGCGCGCAAGCGCATTGCGGATATCCTCTTCTGTGGGAGAGGGCATACCCATTGGCGGCTCGGAAAGCTCTATATGCGCTTCTACAAATAAATCGTCGAAGCTAATGCGCACCAGCAGTTCACCGGGTGTAGGCTCTGCAAGCGGCGTCACGCTTTCCGAAAGCGCTTCGGCTTCGCGCTGGGCGCGCTCTTCTTCCTCCATCATGCTGATCATGCTGGCTTGCATCGTGGTAACAAGCTCATGCGCCAAAAGCACCTGCGTGGTCAGTGCTTCCATATCCATTTCGCACACTTCGTTAAGGTCAAGCCCCATTAAAGTAGGGTCTGCCAGCTGATGCGCCAGCACAGATTTAGAATAATTCAGCGGCAGGTTTTCGCGCATAAAGGGGTCGCTTAAAATATCTTCAACCCGAATAGAATCCTGTGCGTTCAGCGCCATTTCTTGTTCCTTCCTGCGGCATGCGCGTATATTTGCTATCGTTTTAACTTGTGCTTACCCCGCGGACAAGTAATCATCATATATTGCTTATCATACCATAATTCAGCATATTTTGCAACATTCGGGCGCTGCGGCTTTTTTGCGGTTTTTTGGGATTTTTTAAAAGTCAAAAAAGAAAAAACCGCCCTTTTAAGCGTGACTTAAAAGGGCGGCCAAACGTGCAATTTTGCCTGTTATTCATTTTCTAAGCGCTTATGCATTTTTTACAAAATGCTTTTCCTCTTGCGGCGTGTCAAGGCCCAGTGTGCCGCCTGGATTCATAATATTATCGGGGTCGAAATGCTTTTTCAGCGCGGTGATAATTTGATACTCGTTTTCGCCCACGCTGCCCTCAAGCCAGGGGCCAAACATTTTGCCGATGCCGTGATGATGGCTCATGGCGGCACCCGATTTTTGGATGGCATCTAAAATGCCTGCGTGATACGCCTTAAATTCAGCCGCATCCGAGCATTTTGTGATAAAAATAAAATACAAATTTGCGCCCTGCGGGTACACATGCGACATATGCGTCATGCAAATGGTATCGGGGCGGCTTTTGCAATAGGCACGCACGCTTTTGTGCACGGCAGACATATTGCTCCAGTTTACGCTGCATTCCATCGTGTCGGTGATAATGCCATAATCCTGCATGGTATCGCGCAAATACGGGTCATCAAAGCGCCCTTTTTCCCATGATTTTGTTACATAGCCGGTAAGGCTCATGCCGCCATATTGCTTTGCCACGCGCTTTGCGTTTTTGGCACAATTTTTAGAAAACCCGTCCTCGCCGTTGGTAAAGCCCAAAAATAGGCACATCTCGCCTTCCTTAAAGCCGCGCAGCGAAAACAGCTTCATCAGCGGTGTTTCGTCCACGCCGTAAAGGCGCAGCATAATGCGCGTTTCCTCTGGGTCCGACAAACGGAACACCGAGGGATACCCCGCTTCGCTTTGCATAATATCCCGCGCGGCGGCCTGTGCCGTTTCAAAATCGCGGAACATAAACGAATAGCGGCGGATGGTTTCGGGCATATGGCGGAACACGCGCAGCGTTACATGTGTCAGCACGCCAAACGCGCCCTCGCCGCCCATCATAATTTGCCCGATATCCGGCCCCGTGGCCTTGCGCGGATAGGTATCTGTTTTGATATTGCCCACAGGCGTTGCATATTCCTGCCCCAAAACAATGTCAGAAATGCAGCCGTAATACGTCGAATTTTGCCCCGCGCCGCGTGTAACCACCCAGCCACCAACCGAAGAATACTCAAAGCTTTGCGGGAAATGCCCGCAGGTGTACGCCCGCTTTGCGCCAAACAGCTTTTGCGCGTTATTTAAGGTTTCTTCCAGCTTTGGGCCACTCATGCCGGCCTGCACCGTGATGGTTTGGTCCATCTCGTTAAAGGCAATCACTTGATTAAAGCGCAGGCGCATATCCAGCGAAACGCCGCCCTTCATGCATTCCACCCCGCGAGTGACGGACGAGCCGCCGCCGTATACATACAGCGGAATTTTATTAGCAGCGCAATAGGCCACCACGGCTTCAATCTGCGCCTTTGATTCGGGATACAGCACGGCATCGGGCACGTTTTCTACCGTTTGGCCGCGCAAGCGCAAAATGTCGTACATGGTTTTGCCATAGGCAACCGAAAGGCGTGCGTAATCATCCGTGCGCACGTAGTCTGCGCCCATAATCTCGCGAAACGCATCCAGATTTTCCGCCGTCAGCGTTAAGGGAATGTCAAACTGCACCGCGTCAAAGCCCAAATTTTCTTTATAGCTTTCAAAATATGTATCATCTAAATGAAATGTTTCTTTTAGCATTTTGTACAGCGATTCCTTCGGCGGCTTGATGCGCGCCGCGTCGCCCCATTTAAAGATAGAGCGATACGAGTTTTCTGGAAATGCCTCGTTTACCCACTTGGGTTCAAAGCCCTTATACGGATGTGACATATTGTTTCCTCCTATATTTACGATACATTTTCGGTTGCAATTACGCGGCAGCCTGTGCCAAGCAAATCCTGCACCACCACATCGCCTGCGGCAAGCGGCTGCTCTACCACCACAGCGGCCAGTGCTTGCACCGCGTCGAAGATAAGGCCTTTTGGGATTTCGCCGTCCGTGCGCACTGCAAGCACAGGGCATTGCGCAAGCTTGGTTTTTACGGTGGTGGTTAAGCTGCGCATCGGCGCTTGCAGCTCCTGCTGCGCAAATGCCACGCCGCGCTTACAGCCTTGCCCCGACACCGTGCCGTCCTCGGCCACGTGCAGGCGGCATCCGTTTGGGCACACAATGCAAATCAGGTTTTTCATGAAAGCTCATTCCTTTCGCAAAGCAATTGTTCAAGATTCGGCTGCGGTTAATCTCCATTCCAGCTTGCTTTCAGCCGATAAACCACACTGTGTTAAATCCAGCGCCACGCGCTCCATCTCGGGCGGGCGTAGCTGGCGATAGGTTTTTTTTGCGATGATTTTGCCGTTTGCCAGCACGGTTAAACAGGTTTTTTCGCGCTCTTCCCTTGCGCGGAAATAAAAAATGGTTTCTTTTGTCAGTGTTTGTATGTCTACACGCTGCGGCACAAGGGTAAGAAATGCGCCGTCGCATTGCACCTCGGCCAGTGTGCGTTTTGCGCTTTGTGCTTCGGCGCTGCCTTGTGCAAAGGCGGCTTTTGCAGCCGCCGCGCCCGCGGCCTCCCCGCTTTCCGACACATAATCCACAAGGTCATTCACATGCAGCGCATTGCCGCACACAAAGATATTATTGCACAAGGTCATGGCGTTTTGATCCACAATTGGCCCTTTTGTGTGCGCATCCAGCGGCACATCCAGCGCACACGCCAATTCGTTTTCAGGGATCAGCCCCACCGATAAAATCAGCGCGTCACACTCCACACGCTCTTCGGTGCCCATAATGGGGCGCATCGCATCGTCCACCTTGCAAATCTCCACGGCTTCTACGCGCTGTGCGCCAA
>JAGPHI010000058.1 GCA_018055565.1 Oscillospiraceae bacterium
CGCTCATAAAAAGCTCATCGTACCCCGTCAGACCTAAGTCGATCTTTTGCGCGCTGCTCAAGCTGCATCACCTCCTTCGTCAAGCTCTCATACGCCGCCGCCACCTTGCCGCCCTTGTCGTGCGCAAAAATGCTCTTGCCCTCCAGCGAGCTTTCCGCCGCCCGTACCGAGTGCGGAATCTCCGTATCAAAGACACGGATGCTCTCGCCGATGCTGGAACGCAGCGAGGCGATAATGGACTTGGCGTTGTTGGTGCGTCCATCGACCATCGTCAGTAAGATGCCGTCGATACGCAGCTTCGGGTTGATCTGCTTCTTGATTCGGGAAACGGAACGCATAAGCAGGTTCAGACCCTTAGTAGAGAGATAGTTCGGCTGTGTGGGAATAAGCACACTGTCCGCGGCCACAAGCGCGTTGATCGTCATCATACCGAGGGACGGCATACAGTCGATGAGCACATAGTCATACTTGGACTTTACCGTGTCGAGATAACCCTTCAAAATGCTCTCGCGGCTCATGGTGTTGAACAAGCTCACTTCCAGACCGGACAATTCAATGTTGGACGGGAGCAGATCTACGCCCTCCTCGTGGTGAATGATGCCGCTCCCGTCCGGAGTGTCTCTGTCCTCAATTACGTCCTGCATGACCGTTGCGATGGAAACGGAGAGGTCGTCCGGTTTCTTGATGCCGAGGCTCACGGTCAGGCTGCCCTGCGGGTCGGCGTCGATGAGAAGCACGCGCTTTCCCATGTTCGCAAGTCCCACGCCGAGGTTGACGGTGGTGGTCGTCTTTCCGACGCCGCCCTTCTGGTTTGTGATGGCGATCACTTTGCATTGATCCATTGCGGGTTTCTCCTTTCTGAAATAAATTTAGCCGCCCACTTTTGAAGGTGGACGGCTATGTATTGGGGTTCTCACTATATGCAAACAGCCCGCTGATTTCTCAGCGGGCTGTAGAGTGCGGTATAGCTTTGAAGGCTTTCAAAGATTTGCAGATTTTTGCCGTAGACTTAGGTGTAAGTTTGGCGTAAATTGGCGTAAGTCCGTGGCGTAAACCCCTACAAAGCCCTTCAGACGCCTACTTATATCTACCTACATAGACTTATTCAGTCGATTGGTTTCATTGTGGGGAACAAAAGCACGTCGCGTATCGAGGCCGAATCTGTTAAAAGCATCACCAAACGGTCAAGCCCAAAGCCGAGGCCGCCTGTGGGCGCAAGCCCATATTCAAGCGCCGTGATATAATCCTCGTCCACCATTGCGCCAGAATTTGGCTCTTGCTGCTTTTTGATGGCCACCTGCTGCTCAAAGCGCGCCTTTTGGTCAATCGGGTCGTTCAGCTCGCTGAACGCGTTGCCAAATTCACACGCGTTGATAAAATATTCAAAGCGCTCGGTAAACGCGGGGTTTTGCGGAATGCGCTTTGCAAGGGGGCTGTTTTCCACAGGATAATCGTAAATAAAGGTGGGCTGCACCAAATTTTCTTCCACAAACGCATCAAAAAACTCCACCAGCACAGTGCCCTTTGTGGCGTTATCGGGCACTTTTACGCCCTTTTCTTTTGCGCATGCGCGTGCGGCTTCGTCTGATTGCCAATCGGCGTAATCGCAGCCGGAATATTTTTTCACGGCCTCCGCCATCGTCATGCGCTCCCAGTGGCCCATGTCGATTTCCTTGCCTTGATACAGTATTTTTGTGCCGCCGCAGATTTTCTCTGCCAGCATCGTGTACAATTCCTGCACCAAATCCATCATGCCTTTATAATCGGTATAGGCTTGATACAATTCAATCGTTGTAAATTCGGGGTTATGGCGCGTGTCCATGCCTTCGTTACGGAAAATGCGCCCCACTTCATATACGCGGTCAATCCCGCCGACAATTAGGCGCTTTAAGCAAAGCTCGGTTTCGATGCGCAGATACATATCCATATCCAGCGTGTTATGATGCGTTACAAACGGACGCGCGGCAGCGCCGATTTCCAGCGGCAGCAAAATGGGGGTGTCCACCTCCAAAAAGCCTTTTTCGTCTAAATAATTGCGAATTTCTTTTAAAATGCGGCTGCGCTTAATAAAGGTGTCTTTTACTTGCGGATTTACAATCAAATCCACATAGCGCTGGCGATAGCGCGTTTCTTGGTCTTTCAGGCCATGAAATTTTTCCGGCAGCGGCAAAAGGCTTTTTGCCAATAACACAAGCTCGGTGCATTTAACCGAAATTTCGCCCATATGCGTGCGAAACACTTCGCCGCGCACGCCGATGATATCGCCGATATCCATTTTCTTAAATGCGGCATACGCCTCTTCGCCCAGCATGTCGCGGCGCACATATAATTGCAAATTGCCGCTTTTATCGCGCAGGTCAGCAAAGCTGGCCTTGCCCATGATGCGCTTAGACATCATGCGCCCCGCCATGTATACGATGCGCCCGGCCTCGCCCTCCGGCACGTCGGTAAAGCTTTCTTTAATTTCAGCGGCAAAGCTGTCTTGTGGGTATTTGGTTATGGCAAACGGGTCTGCCCCTGCTTCCTGCAAGGTTTTTAATTTATCACGGCGAATCGCCACCAGCTCGCTGTAAGCGGCCTCGCTCAATTCCTCTACCGCGTCCTCAATCTTGTCCTTTACCGCTTCCGCGATTCTTTCCAGCTTTTCGTCCATGACATCCTCCAAAGATTATAATATGTTTTATTGTAACACAAAAACAGGTGCTTTGTGCACCTGTTTTTTATAAAAATATAAAAATTCAGCAAAAGTGTGGGATAATTACAGCTTTGTGCGGCCGATTTCCAGCACGGTGTATTGAATCTGCGTGCCGTTTGGCAATGTGATGTCCACAACGTCATTGGGCTTTTTGCCCATCAGCGCCGCGCCCACAGGCGATTCATTCGAGATTTTGCCGTCAAGTGGGTTTGCCTCTGTGGAGCCGGTGATATTGTATTCCTCCACTTCGCCGTCCTCGTCCTTGATTTTCACATAGCTGCCAATTTGCACGGTTTCGCCCGTTAATTCATCTTCGTCCAGCACACGTGCATATTTCAACGTTTTTTCAAGCTCCACGATGCGGCTTTCCACGAACCCCTGCTCGTTTTTTGCTTCGTCGTACTCGCTGTTTTCCGACAAATCGCCGTATCCGCGCGCCACCTTTATTTTTTCTGCCACTTCTTTGCGCTTTACGGTTTTCAGCTCTTCCAGCTCGTCCTCCAGCGCACGTAATCCGGCATACGTCATTACAATTTCCTTGTTGTTCAAGTTGATCGTCTCCTTTACCGTTCCTCTGCCAAATCTTGGCCGAGGCATACAATAGCTTGTATTATATAATAGTTCCATATGCCTGTCAAGAGAAGAAATTATTTTTATACAATTTGACAATTTCTATGCCTTCTCTTCGTTCATACAGCCAATTATACGCGAAAATCTCGCGTATTAGAACAGGCAACACATCGTTTGCGTAAAAAAAGTGCAATGCAGGGGCGATAACGCCCCCGCATTGTATAGTGATAGTATAACAAAAGCGCTTTGCCTTATTCGTCGTCCTGCTTCATTACAATGTATTTTTTGGCTTCTTCAATTACCTTTGCTTCCAGCATTTGCGGCAATGTTTCGTAGCGCACAAAGCGGAACGTGTAGCTGCCGCGCCCTTGCGTCAGCTGGCGCAAATAGGTGGTAAAATCATGCATTTCGCTAACAGGCACTTCCGCGTCTACCAGCTGGCCGCCCTCGTCATCGGGGTTCATGCCTAAAACGCGCCCGCGCCGCTTTGTTACTTCGCCCATGATGTCGCCTGTATTATCGGCAGGGATTTTGGCGCATAAGGTGCCAATGGGCTCAAGCAGTGTGGGGCCTGCCTCTGGCAGTGCGGTGCGATAGGCAATTTTGGCTGCCATTTTAAAGGCCATTTCCGAGGAATCTACAGGATGATAGCTGCCATCCAGCAGCGTGGCCTTTAAGCCCACCACAGGATACCCTGCCAGCACACCGTGCTGCACGGCCTCTTGCAGGCCTTTTTCTACCGCGGGGAAGAAATTGCGCGGCACGCTGCCGCCAAACACCTTTTCTTCAAATACCAAATCCGTTGCGTCGCACGGCTCAAACTCGATCCACACATCGCCAAACTGGCCATGCCCGCCCGTTTGCTTTTTGTGTCGGCCTTGCGCCTTGCATTTTTTGCGAATGGATTCGCGATAGGCAACGCGCGGCTGTGTTAATTCAATTTCTACGCCAAATTTTGATTTCAGCTTTGCGCACACCACGTCTAAATGCTGCTCGCCAAGCCCGCCGATAATCTGCTGCACAGTTTCGGAATTGACGGTGTAGGTTAATGTGCGGTCCTCCTCCATCAAGCGTGCAAGCGAGGACGAAATTTTGCTTTCATCACCCTTTTGCTTTAATTTAATGGCCATTTGCAAAGAGGCCGTGGGGAACGGCTGCTCGGGCAAATTAACAACGCGCGAGGGCGCGCACAGCGTGTCGCCCGTAAGCGCCGTAGGCAGCTTTGTGATGGCGGCGATATCGCCCGCGCCGATGGCGCTGATATCGGCTTGCTTTTTGCCGCGCACAAGCAGCAGCTTGCCAATGCGCTCCGTGTCGCCGGTGCGCGCATTTACAAGCGGTGTGTCGGCTTTAATTTCGCCCGCAATCACCTTAACGTAGCTTAGTTTCCCCACAAAGGGATCCGCCACGGTTTTAAACACAAACGCGCATACAGGCGCGTTTGGCGTGCATTCGATTTCCACCTCTGTGCCCTGCGCATTTTTTGCGATGCAGCCTGCGCCGCGCGCAGCCGATGGCAAAAGCTTTTTCATGTACGTCAGCACCGTGTCTACTGCCGCAAGCGACGTAGACGAGCCGCAAAGCACCGGCGTGATAGCGCCTGTTTTTACGCCCATGCGCACGCCCTCGGTTAATTCCTCCTGCGTAAACGCCTCGCCCTCGAAAAATTTTTCCATCAGCGCTTCGTCTGTTTCGGCAACCGCCTCGCTCATGGCGGCAATTAGGCCATCCAGGCGGTGCCCGTAGTTGGGCATGGGCACTTCGCGCGCCTCGCCGCCCACATAGCTAAACGCCTTCATGGTAATTAAATTCACAAAAATGCGCCCGCCCGCCTGCTCTACAGGCACAATTACAGGGCAAATAGAAGGGCCAAACTTGGTTTTTAAATCCTCAAATACTTTGTAAAAATCGGCGTTTTCCACATCCAGCTTAGACACGTAAATCATGCGGCTTTTGCCGTTTTTGCGCGCTAGGTCATAGGCTTTTTCCACGCCCACCTGCAAGCCGTCGCGCGCAGATACCACCATCAGCACGCTTTCCGCCGCGCGAATACCCTCATAAAGCCCCAGCTCGAAATCAAAAAGGCCCGGAACGTCAATCAAATTTATTTTTACGCCATCGTGCTCCACAGGCGCAAGCGCCATGCCAAGCGACGCCTTGCGGCGAATTTCCTCGGGATCGTAATCGCACACAGTGTTGCCATCCTCGATACGGCCTTGTCTGTCGGTGGTTTTTGTCAGAAACAGCAGCGCTTCGGCAAGGGTTGTTTTACCCGCCCCACCGTGGCCCGCAATCAACACATTGCGGATATGGTCGTTTGCATAGTTCATCAAAATTACCTTCTTTCACGAAGCGCGAATGCGCTCCGACAAGTCAAGGCGGCGGGTAAAAAAAGAAAGGTTGCCGATATCCGTCACCTTACACAAAATAATACCACATATTTATTATTTTTTAAAGATATTGCGGAAAGAAAAGCTTTTTATCTGTGTACAAGATTCCGAAAAAAGATTGTATACTTTGCCTAAATTGCATGCATCGCCGCTATAAAACGGCCACGCGCGTGCGTTTGTGGGTTTCTGGCCTTTCCCAATACGCCGTATTATGCTATACTGATAGCAAAAAGACGCAATAAAACGATGGCGTACAAAACGCGCTTATCGCCCAATTTTGCAAATTGCACGCTAAAACGTGCACATATGCAAACAACAAACGCAGGCATGCGCACGAAAGGTGGGATTTACAATGCCAAAAATCAGCAATGACTGGCTTTGCGAGATAGGCAGCGAATTTGAAAAGCCGTATTATCAAGCGCTGCGGCAATTTTTGCGCCAAGAATATCAAACCCACACGGTTTACCCCGCGATGGATGATATTTTTAACGCATTTCACAGCACGCCTTACAGCAGCGTAAAAGTGCTGCTTTTAGGGCAAGACCCTTACCATAATGAAAACCAAGCGGTTGGGGCAAGCTTTTCGGTGCCGCCCACGCAAGCCGTGCTGCCGCCATCGCTTGTGAACATCTTTAAGGAGCTGCAAGCCGACCTCGGCTGTGCAGCACCACCTAACGGCTGCTTACAAAAATGGTCTAATCAGGGCGTACTTTTATTAAACACCGTGCTAACCGTGCGCGCACATGCGGCAAATT
>JAGPHI010000059.1 GCA_018055565.1 Oscillospiraceae bacterium
TATCAATACACATAGGGTCGCTTTTTTACGTTCATGGTACTAAATTAATCGTTATCCTCGTACTGCTCTTGCTCCTCGGCAAGGCAGCCCCATTCTTCATAAAGCTCTTGCTGATGAAAGCGCGTGTCGGAAAGCTTGTCGCAAAGCGCGGTTACCTTTTCATGGTCACACACTATATCGGGCTGATTTAAAAGATTTTCAATTTCCACCATATCCGCACCCAATGTTTCAATTTGCTCCTCAAGCGTTTTCAAACGCGTGCGCAGCTCTGCTTTGCGGCGCCGTTGTTCTTTGCCGTAGGCGGCCTTTGTGGGCGCGGCAGTGCTTGCATCCTGCACATTTACCGCCGATACCTCTGCTTTGCTTTCGCGGTGCAGCATTGCGTCGTATCCCTCAAACAGAATCCCCTTTTCATTTTCGATGTATAAAATGGGGCATGCCAAGCTATTCATTAAATATCGGTCATGCGTTACAAGCACCAATGTGCCCTCGTAATCCGCCAGCGCCAGCCCCAGCGCTTCGCGCGTATAAATGTCCAAATGATTGGTAGGCTCGTCTAAAAAAAGCAAATTCGGACGTTCCAACAAAATTTCCGCAAAGCGCAAACGCGCAAGCTCGCCGCCAGAAAGTGCAGCGCACGGCTTTAACACATCCTCGCCGCGAAAATTTAGCTTTGCTAAATGGCTGCGCACCTCTAAGTCCGTCATTTTGGGGTGCTTATCCCATATAGCGCTTTGCACGGTGCCCATTCTGCGGCCCTGTTGCTGCTCAAAATAGGCGGTTTTTGCGCCCATGCCAATGCGCACCATGCCGCCGGATGGCTTCAGCTTGCCCGCAAGCACGCGTAAAAAAGTGGATTTTCCTGCGCCATTTGGCCCAGCGATTACGAGGCGTTCGCCGCGTCGTACCGTATGGCTGAAATCGGTCAGCAAGGTTTTTCCACCAATTTTAACGCTAAGATTTTTGATGGTAATCAGCTCTAAATACGGCTCAACATCATACACGAATCGAAATTTCAGCCGCTGGCCCGCGATATGCGGCTTTTCGGTAATTTCCATTTTTTCCAGCACCTTGCGGCGGCTTTGCGCCATTTTGGTGGTAGAGGCACGCACAAGGTTTTTGGCGATATAATCCTCAAGCTTTTTCACTTTTTCTACATCGGCATCGTGCTGCTTTTGTTGCAGCTCTATGGCTGCCTGTTTTTGCGGCAAATACGCTGAATAGTTGCCACGATATGCCGCAATACTGCCGCCTTGCATCTCAAAGATGCGGTTACAAATTGCGTCAAGAAAATAGCGGTCATGGCTAACTACCATAATCGCGCCTGTATATGCTTTTAAATACCCTTCCAGCCATTCCATCGTGGCAAAATCAAGATGGTTGGTAGGCTCGTCCAAAATCAGCACGTCCGGCCTTTGCAGCAAAAGCCGTGCAAGGCAAAGGCGTGTATGTTCGCCGCCCGAAAGGCTGGAAACCAGCTGCGTATAGCTTGCGGGCGCAAACGCCATGCCGTTCAGGATTTTTTTAATTTGCGAATCCATTGTATAGCCATCTGCCGCGTCAATCACGGCAGCAAGGCGCGCGTGCTGCTCAAGAAGCTCTTCGCTCATATCCCCTTGCGCCATTTGCGCCTCAAGATGCTTCATTTCGCTCATTGCCGCCAGCACCTGCTCGAAGGCGTTTTCCATCTCTTGCCACACCGTGCGTGTGCCATCCAGCTTGGTGTTTTGCTCTAAATATCCCAGCGTAACGCCGCGTGCAAAGGCTACCTCGCCTGCATCCGGCTGGTATTCTCCACATAATATTTTTAAAAGCGTGGTTTTTCCCGCGCCGTTTTCGCCAATCATGCCGATGCGGTCCTCGCGCTGGATTACCGCGTTTACGTCGGTGAGCACAACTTCCGCGCCAAAGCTTTTGGCAATGTTTTGCATTGTGATTAACATAACTCTAGTTCCTTACCACAGCAAGCGAAAAAATACCGCCGCAAAAGGCGGCGGTATCCTTTGCTTATTTAAAAAATTTATTTAATACGGAAATGGAAAGGCTGATAAGCCCCATTACGATAAAAATGCCGCACATGCCCATCAGCATTACGCTAAGCGATGTAAGTACCTGTTCCATAGTTGGCTGTTCCTTTCTTCTCTCGTTATTTCGCAATCAAATTCAAAATCAAACCGCCCGCAATAACACTGGCAATTTGGCCGCCCACATTCACGCCCGCAGCATGCATCAACAGGAAGTTTTGCGGATCTTCTTGCAGGCCCATTTTGTGTACAACGCGGCTCGACATCGGAAACGCCGAAATGCCGCATGCGCCAATCATGGGATTGATTTTGTTTTTGGTAAACAGATTGATAAACTTGGCAAAAAACACACCGCCCATTGTGTCGAACACAAAGGCAAACAAGCCCAAAAGCATAATGGCAAGCGTGCCGCCCGTTAAGAACATATCGGCCTGCATCTGCGTGGCCACCGTAATGCCCAGAAAAATTGTAATCAAATTGGCCAGTGCATTTTGTGCTGTTTCGGAAAGGCTGTTCAGTACCGTGCACTCACGCAGCAGATTACCAAACATTAAAAAGCCAACCAGCGACACGCTGCGCGGCGCGATAAGCCCCGCGATAATAGTAACAATAATGGGGAACAGAATGCGCACAGTTTTGCTGATTTGCTTTGCCTCATACGGCATGCGAATTTGGCGCTCTTTTTTGGTGGTGATAGCGCGGATTACCGGCGGCTGCACAATGGGCACAAGCGCCATATAGCTATATGCTGCCACAATAATGGCACCAAGATACTGCGTGCCGTAATAATTGCCTACAAAAATGGCCGTGGGGCCGTCTGCTGCGCCGATGATGGCAACGCTGGCGGCATCCTGTAAAGTAAACATGCCCGGAAAAGCCATGTTTAATCCGCATGCAAGCGTCAATGTCATAAAAATGCCAAATTGCGCTGCTGCGCCAAACAAAAGCAGCTTCGGATTCGAAAGTAAAGGGCCAAAATCAATCATGGCACCAATGCCGATGAAGAGCAAAAGCGGAAAAAGCTCGTTTGCGATGCCCGCGCGAAACAGCTCGGACAAAGCGCCCGGCTCCACCACGCCGCCATGCATTTGGTCGATAGCGCCGGAAAGCGGCAAATTAACCAAGATGGCGCCAAAACCCATCGGCAAAAGCAAGCTGGGCTCCATATTTTTTTTGATTGCAAGAAAAATCAGTGTACCGCCAAGTGCCCACATGATAACCATTTTTAGCATTGCAATGCCCGTCATGCTCATAATTGTGCCAAAAATTGCGTTGATAAATGCTGTGATTCCTTCCATTTGTCAAACTCCTACCTTTTTATTGTATTACGCATGTTAAACATGCGAATTACACCAATTTAATACGTCCGTGAACACCGCATCACGGTTAATTTCGTTCAGCATTTCATGCCGCCCGTTTGGATAAAGCTTAAAGGTAAAATCCTTTACACCTGCGTCCTCGATATATTTTTTCACGATTGCAAGCCCTTTTCCGTAATCTCCCACGGGGTCTTTATCGCCGGAAAACAGATAGATGGGCATCGCTTTATTCAGCTTGCTTGCCCAAAGGGGCGAATTGACATCGCGCAAAATAGTCATCAATTCATGAAACGCGCTGACCGTAAACACAAAGGTGCATTTGGGGTCGGCCTGATAGATATCCACAATTTGTTCATCGGCAGAAATCCAGTCATACTGTGTGCGATGATTGGGAATTTGCTTAAGATACGCACCAAACGCCATGTTATTGACGAGCGCCGAGCGATATTGCGGCCCCTTGACCTTAGCGAGCAGGCTTGTGAGTAAAAGCCCCGCGCCCCCAAGCGGGTTTGGCCCGCCTGTGCCGCTTAAAACCAGCGCTGCGATGGTATCCGGATAGGTAACTGCATACAGCCGCGCAAAAAAGCTGCCCATGCTATGCCCCAAAAGCACAACAGGTAAGCCCGGATATGCCTTTGTGATCCGATTGTTCATCTCGTGCAAATCGCGCAGCACATATTCCCTGCCGTTTTTATCGCCGAAATAGCCGTCGATACCGCCTTTGCTGTCCGAGGTTTTGCCATGTCCCAAATGGTCGTTGCCGCACACAATGTACCCGTTTTGCGCCATAAACTGCGCAAATGCATCGTATCTGGAAATATGCTCGCACATACCGTGCGAAATCTGCAAGATGGCGCGCGGTGTAACTGCTTCGCAAATATACGTATACGCAGCAACCTCGCATATACCATTAGAAGATTTAAAGCTTGTGACGCTTTTCTGAACTTCCGACATTGCTTAACTCCTCCTCGTCCATCACCACGCGCAAAAGTTCTTCATAGCCACGAACAATGTGCGTGGGTTTGATTTGTGTATTGTTTTCTTCGTTTTTAAAATTGCACCAGCAGGTGGCAAGCCCCGCATTTACGCCGCCTTGTATATCCGCACCCAGCGAATCGCCTACAACCAGCACTTTTTCGCGGTTGGTAACGCCAAGCTCTGCAAGCGCAACGTCAAAAATTTTGCGTGCGGGTTTTGCAGCGCCAACGCTTTGCGAAGTGTAAATACCGTCTGCATATTGCTCCAGCCCCGAAAGCTGTAAACGCTGGCGTTGCACCGTGTCGATGCCATTGGACAAAATGACAATCGTGGCCACTTCTGCCAGTTCTTTCAGCGTTTCATCGGCCCCTGGCAATATATCGGCGTGTGCGGAAAGGCGGTTTAAATAAAACTCGTTCATTTTCACCGCATCGCGTTTTTCGCCCATAGTTTGTGTGAAGCGCAAAAAGCGCTCTACCAGCAGCTTGTCCTGGCGTATCTGCCCCTTTTCAAGCGAAGCCCAAAGCGCATTATTGATTTGGTGATAGGCTTCCATCGCCTCGGTGGTATCCGGCAGCTCAAACTGCTGCATCGTTTCATGAAAAGCGGCAGCCATCGCTGCATCAAAATCAAGCAATGTATTATCTGAATCTATTAAAAGGCAATTGTAGTAGGCCAAAATTAAAAGCTTCCTTTCTTGTATACGTATGTTACTATTATCGCTTATTTCAAAGCGTTAGTCAACATAAACAAGCGAAAACAAGCACGCAAATTACAAAAACGCCTATAAAAAGATGCGCGCTCTAACTTTGCGCTCTTTTCATAGGCGTTTGCGGTTTACTAAGGCTTATAGCTGAATGATTTCGTCTTCATAACAAGACGAGCCCTCTTCAAAAGGCGCATGGATAAGCGGCGTATCCTCCGCTGGTATCTCCTCTATTGGCTCCTCTTGAGGTGTGTATTCCGGCGGGATTTCCTCGGCCGGTATTTCCTCTATTAATTCCTCTTCCGGTGGGATATCCTCATCGGGCTCCTCTTGCGGCGGCATATCATCCACCGGCATTTCCTGCGCGAGCACGTCATTTACATCGCAATCACAATCACATCCACACTCTTCGGGCGGAACATCCGGATTTTCTGCGTTGGCATCGTTCCAATTGGTTAAATCATAATTTTCGATGCAGCGCTCTGTTTCATTCATCATATTAAACGCCTCCTTTTGCAATATCTTATGCAAAAGCGCAGACGTTCATACCGCTATATACGCGATAACACTTTAAAAATCAAACTCGTTTTTCACGCTACGGCTAAACAGCTCTCGCAGTGCAAGGTCGGCATTTTTACCCTCGTATAAAATTTGATATACCGTTTGGCAAATGGGCATATCAACCGCATATTGTTGCGCCAGTTTCACAAGCGCCTGTGCCGTTGGCACGCCCTCGGCCAGCGCTTCAAAGGGCTCGCCCTTCATGTAGCTTTCTCCGAAGCGTCGATTGTGGCTATGGTTTGAAAATAAAGTGGCCTCATAATCGCCCAAATGGCAAAGCCCATAGGCCGAAAGCTCGCTGCCGCCCATTGCCACAATTAAACGCGCCACTTCGCGCGCGCCACGCGCCATCAGCGCGCCTTTTAAGCTGGAAAGGCCTTTTCCGTCTAGCATGCCGGCGGCGATGCCCACCACGTTTTTAGCCGCAGCCCCAATTTCTGTGCCCAGCAAATCGTGGCCTTTGTATAAACGGATCAAATCCGAATTTAAGGTTTCTACAATAAAATCAATGGTTTGGGCATTGGCAGAATCAATCACCATACAATTGGGCACGCCCGCCACAAAATCCTGCACATGCCCTGGGCCCACCCATACGGCAAGGTTTACCTCGCCGCCAAGCTCCTGCTCGACAACCTGTGATAGGCGCAAGC
>JAGPHI010000060.1 GCA_018055565.1 Oscillospiraceae bacterium
GCCTAAGGATGTGCGGTGGATAATATACGGCAGCTTTTCCGTGCCGTCGGAATCCGTGTACAGCATGCCAAATTTTTGCGCCAAAAGCATGTCGATTTGGATGGTAATCAGTGTATCCTCTTTGCCGTGCACATTCTTGATTTGAATGTCCAGCTTCGGGCCGTAAAACGCGGCTTCGTCGATGCCCACCGTGTAGTCAACGCCAAGATGCAGCAAAATCTTTTCCATCAGGTTCTGCGCTTCTTCCCATTGCTCGGCGCTGCCCTCGTATTTATCCGTGCGGGCGGGATCCCATTTAGAAAAGCGGAAGCTGCAATCCTCGGCAAGGCCCAGCGTATCCAGCATAAATTTCGCAAGGTCAAGGCAGCCCTTAAACTCCTCTTCCAGCTGGTCGGGCCGTAGTATTAAATGCCCCTCGCTGATGGTAAACTGGCGCACACGGATTAAGCCGTGCATCTCGCCGGAATCCTCATTGCGAAACAGCGTGCTTGTTTCGCCAAGACGCATGGGCAAATCGCGATAGCTGCGCTTGCGGTTTAAATATACTTGATATTGGAACGGGCAGGTCATCGGGCGCAAGGCAAAGCATTCCTTCGTTTCGTCGTGCGGGTCGCCCAAAATGAACATGCCGTCCAAATAATGGTCCCAGTGTCCGCTGATTTTATACAGCTCGCGCTTTGCCATTAGCGGTGTTTTTGTTAAAAGATAGCCGCGCTTTTGCTCTTCGTCCTCAACAAATCGCTGCAAAAGCTGGATGGTGCGCGCGCCTTTTGGCAAAAGCACGGGCAGCCCCTGGCCAATCACATCCACCGTGGTAAAAAACTCCAGCTCGCGCCCAATTTTGTTATGGTCGCGCTTTTTTGCGTCCTCAATAGCGGCAAGATGCGCCTCTAGCTCGGCAGCCTTTGGAAACGCCGTGCCATACACGCGGCACATCATCGCCTTTTTGCTGTCCCCGCGCCAATATGCGCCGGTGGCACTGGTTAATTTCACGGCCTTAATGGGCGACACATCCATCAAATGCGGCCCTGCGCACAGGTCGGTAAAATCGCCCATTTTATAAAAGCTGATGGCCTCGCCCTTTGCGGCGTGCTCTTCCATTAGTTCCAGCTTATACGGCTGGCCAGCCATCAAGGCGCGTGCCTCGTCGGCAGGCAGGGTAAAGCGCTCAAGCGCCGTGCCCTCTTTGATAATGGCGCGCATTTCGGTTTCAATTTTTTCCAAATCCTCGCTAGTGAAGGGCTTTTCTACGTCAAAATCGTAGTAAAAGCCGCCGTCGATGGCAGGGCCGATGGCATATTTTGCATCGGGAAATAAACGCAGCACAGCGGCGGCAAGCACGTGGCTTGCCGTGTGGCGAAACACGCGTTTGCCCTCGTCCTCCTCAAAGGTAAGGATGGCAAGCTCTGCGTCCTCGGTAATCGGCGTGCGCAAATCCACGGTTTTGCCGTTCACGCTGGCCGCGCACGCGCTTTTATAAAGGCCCATGCCGATGCTTTTGGCGATATCGGCAGGCGTTTGGCCGTTTTCAAAGGTTTTCACAACGCCGCCTTTTAGTGTAATGTTCATCATACTGTTCTTCCTTTCTTTATAAAAAAGTTTGCAAATCGATAATTTTGCAAGCAGCGCCTCGTGTAAACGCGCGCCATTTGCCGAAACTCGCTTGCAAAAGCATACAAAAAAGCCCACCCCGTACTTGCTTGTACGGGGTGGGCAACAGACAAAATGTTTGTAAAAACCCATGGTTCCACCCGTGTTGTATCGGCGTTTTCAAAACGAAAACGGCCAATACCACTCATAAGGCATGCGCCAAAGCGCTACCTTGAAAGCTGTAACGTGCTTTAGTACGGCAAGGGTTCACCCTTGCGCTCGGCGGTGGTAAGCTTTGGGGTAAGGCAAGGCGGCTTACAGCATAAGATAAGAAATATTTCCCTCTTTTTGCCGCCCTCTCTGATGCCATTGTGCCAAAATTCGTGTCCGCGTCAATGCTTTTCGGGGATATGCTTTTTTATTACATTACACTTATTTTCACAGTTTGTCAACAATTTCTTGACAAGTTTCACGGTTGGCTTTAAAATGTATTCAGTGGTGTAATTTGAAGCGGGATATTTCACATTCTTTTATAGAAGTTTATAATATCGCTTTTTATTTATAACATGTAATAGTTTTAAGGAGTGTGCCCTAATGATATCAATATTGCAAGCAATATTGATAGCGGTTGTTGTGGGCGTGGCTGCAGCTGCAGTCGCATTTCCTATTGGCATCGCATACAGACGGAAAACCGCAGAGGCCAAGCTTGGCTCGGCGGAAGATGAAGCTAAAAGGATAATCAATGACGCTATCAAAACAGCAGAACAAAAACGCAAAGAAGCCGTAATCGAGGCAAAGGACGAGGCCTTTAAGCTAAAGGCCGAAACAGACAGAGACATTAAAGAGCGTCGCGGCGAGCTTTCTCGCCAAGAGCGCAGGCTGGACCAAAAAGAAGAAGCAGTTGACAAAAAAATCGAAAATCTGGAACTAAAAGAAGCAGAAATTGCCAAACGTGCCGAGCTGGCCGAGGCAAAGCTGGCTGAAATTGAGCAGATTAAAACCCGCGAGTTTGAAAAGCTGGAGGCCGTTAGCGCGCTTACGCAAGAGGACGCCAAAAAGCTTTTGCTTGCGAAAGTGGATGAGCAGCTTACCCACGAAAAAGCAATGCGCATCACGGCATTTGAAACGCAAACAAAAGACGAGGCCGATTCAATGGCGCGCGAATTAATCAGCCAGGCAATTGCCCGCTGTGCCGCCGACCATTCCAGCGAGGCCACCGTATCGGTGGTGCCGCTGCCCTCTGACGACATGAAGGGCCGCATTATCGGGCGCGAGGGCCGCAATATCCGCGCCCTTGAAACCGCCACGGGCGTTGACTTAATTATCGACGATACCCCCGAGGCAATCACGCTTTCCAGCTTTGACCCTGTGCGCCGCGAAGTGGCGCGTTTAACACTGGAAAAGCTGATTAGCGACGGGCGCATCCATCCCGCGCGCATCGAAGAAACCGCCGAGCGCTGCCGCCGTGACCTAGAGCTGGTGATGAAGCGCGAGGGCGAAAAAGCCGTTATGGACGTGGGCGTGCATGGCATCCATCCCGACATTGTAAAGCTGATTGGCCGCTTGCGCTATCGCACAAGCTATGGCCAAAACGTGTTAAATCATTCGCTGGAAGTGGCGTATCTGTCGGGCATTCTTGCCGCAGAGCTTGGCGTAAATGTTACACAGGCGCGCCGCGCAGGCCTTTTGCATGATATCGGCAAGGCGCTGAACCACGAAATCGAGGGCAGCCACATTTCTATCGGCGTGGATATTGCCAAAAAGTATAAAGAAAACCCTGCCGTCATCCACGCGATTGAAGCGCATCATGGCGACGTAGAGGCAAAAACCGCGCTGGCGTTTATCGTTATGGCGGCGGATGCCATCTCAGCGGCACGCCCCGGCGCGCGCCGTGAAAACTTAGACAGCTATATCAAGCGCCTTGAAAGCCTTGAAGAAATTGCGAACGGGTTTGAGGGCGTAGAGCGCTCGTTTGCCATTCAAGCGGGCCGCGAGGTGCGCATTATGGTAAAGCCCGAGATTATTTCCGATGACAATTTGGTGTTATTGGCGCACGATATCACGCATAAGATTGAAGAGGAACTGGACTATCCGGGCCAAATCAAGATTAACGTGATACGCGAAAGCCGCGCTGTGGAATACGCCAAATAGCGTTATCCAACAAAAATGAAACCGTATATAACCAAAGAGGGGTCGCGTCGATAAGATGCGGCTCCTCTTGCGCACACAGAACGTTTTGCCTTGTGCAACACGCGCTGTAGCCAGCGCCATTACCATTTTCAAGGGGTATTATTTTATGAAAAAACCTGCATTTCCCAAAATCGGTTTGCGCAATATCAAAACCGCCATTTCTGCCACCTTGTGTGCGCTTTTATATGCGCTGATAGGGCGCAACCCCACCTTTGCATGCATTGGCGCGGTGTTTGGCATGGACAATTCCTTGCCATCCTCCTTGCGCACAGGGGGCAACCGTTTGGCGGGCACCGTTATCGGCGGTTTTCTGGGCATGGGCTTTTTTGCACTGGGGCAGGTTTTTCCCGCAGGCGGCGTTACGCATATTCTTTTGCTGTTTGTGGGCATCGTGCTGCTCATTTACATCAGCCAGCTTTTGCATTTTCATGGTGCTATCGGCGCGGGCGCGGTGGTGTTTTATATCGTGATGCTCAACACGCCCGAAAACCAATATGTCAGCTATGCGTTAAACCGCATGCTGGACACCGCTGTGGGCGTGCTGATGTCGATTTTGATAAACTGGATACATATTAAAGCTCCGTTTTTGGAATGGGAAGCCAAAGAGCAATAAATGGAAGGAAATTGGCGAAATACAAAAAATACATTTACTGCTGCAATCAATCATAGTATACTTAAGAAAATAAGGCACCGTATTATTGTAAACAGGAGGCGGGCGTTTGGATATCAGGCAGGAAGCGTTGCAATTTGCACAGATGCTGCAAGGCTTATATTTGGAACAGCGCGATATGACACAGCTGCTCGCCTATATTGACGAACAGACCACGTGGATCGGCACCGGCCCAAACGAGCTATGCAAAAACATTACCGAGGCGCAAGCGGCGCTCTTTAAAGAAAAAGACGAGTATAAGGGCGGCTTTACCGTGCTAAATAGCTGGTACGAAACAGTGCTTTTACCCGAAAAAAGCTGTATTGTATATGGGGAATACACGGCGCGTGCAAACGATGCCGATGCCGATGTGGAGCCGCTACATAACCGCGTGTCGGCGGTGTTTAGCTATAATAGCGAGGGCATGCAGCTTGTGCATTTGCATATGTCGCATCCGGATGAAAACATCGTGGAGGGCGAATATTACGCAAAAGCGCACGTAAAGCTGGATAACAACACGCTGCGCGGTATGGTGCGGCAAACGCAGCAGGATTTAAACGAGCGCAATAGCGAGCTTGCAGAGATTACGCGCAATGTTGCTGCCGGTGTATACCGCTGCCGCGACGACGCAGCGCACACATTGGTGCATATCAACGACGGTTTTCTTGCGCTGTTTGGCTACTCGCGCGAGGAATTGCAAGCGCTGTTTCAAAATCAAATGATTCATCTGATATACGCCGCTGACCGCGAGCAGGTTTGGCAGTCTTTGCAAAGCCAATTGGCGGCCAGCGATACTGTGGAGCTGGAATATCGCGCGCTTCGCAAGGACGGCACCATATTCTATGTGCTAGACAGGGTGCGCCGCGTGCTGGATGAAAACGGCGAAACCACCTTTTTCTGCGTTTTGATTGACAATACCGAGCGCCGCCAAGAGCAGGAAAAGCTGCGTTTGTCGCTGGAGCGACACAGGGTTATTATGGATCAAGCAACCGATATTATTTTTCAGTGGGATATGCAGGCAGACACGGCGGATATTTCGCCCAATTGGATCAAAAAATTTGGCTATGCGCCGCAGCACGAAAATTTGCGCAAAACATTACCCAATTCAAAGGTGATTTATGCCGAGGATTTGCAAACGCTGGTTGCGCTGATGCGCGAAATGCTTTCCGGCAAATCGTATGCCCAAACGGAGCTGCGCATTCGCAAAGCCGATGGCGCATATATTTGGTGCCGCATTCGCGTGACCACGCAGTACGACACCGATGCGCGCCCGATATCTGCCATTGGTGTCATTACCGATATCAGCGGCGAAAAAGAGGCGCATCGCGCATTGCTAGAGCGCACGCAGCGCGACACGCTGACCGATTTGCTAAATAAATCGGCGGTAAGGCAGCACGTGGAAACAATTCTGCGCGAGCAAAGCACAGAGCAACACGCAATGCTGATACTGGATATCGATAATTTCAAAGCCGTAAATGATACCTTTGGGCATTTGTGCGGCGATGATGTGCTGCTGGCACTGGCGCACGGGCTTAAACGAGTGTTTCGGCAAAGCGATGTGCTTGGGCGCATCGGCGGAGACGAATTTTTGCTCTTTTTGCCCGCTATCACGCACGAGAAAGCAAGGGAAAAGGCACAAGAAGCGCTGTCGGTTTTTTTGCAAACAGATTGGCCGTATGAAGAAAAACCCACTGTCAGCATCGGCGTGAGCTATTATCCAAAGCACGCCAGTGATTTTTTGCGGCTGTATGCCTGTGCAGACAGCGCGCTATATCAAGCGAAAGCG
>JAGPHI010000061.1 GCA_018055565.1 Oscillospiraceae bacterium
GGACATGCCCGATTATAAAGTAAAGATGAGCGCCGCGTTTTGCTTTTCCAATAAAACGCAGCTGTTGGAGTATTATCACAACTCCAGCTGGCTTGAGCACGGCGACAGCCCCGATCGCGCGGTAAAAACGGCGTTTGTCAATCAAATTGACGCTTTTTTAAAGCAGAAGAATCTATATAAAAAAGGCGAAAGCAAAATTACGTTTACCGATGTGCAGGATTGTTTAATTTTTGTTTCAAACTGCTTTTCCACACAAACCAGCTACGAAAACCAAACCAAAAAGGCGATAAACAATAAATTTATTGCGCAAGCCATGACGGAGTTTTTAAAGCATTATCTGGAAGTGTATTTCCTGGAAAAGCCCGATGAAGCGCAAAAAATTGCCCAGCAAGTGCTGGTGAATAAGCAAAGCCGCGAACATGCCGAAAAAACACGCCAAAGCCTCAAAAAGGCGATTGGCACGCAGATGGATATTGCCAATCGCGTACAAAAGTTTGTGGATTGCCGCACAAAGGATTTAACGCGCCGCGAAATCTACATCGTGGAGGGTGATTCTGCGCTTGGCGCGTGCAAAACCAGCCGCGATTCGGAGTTTCAGGCCATTATGCCTGTGCGCGGCAAGATTTTAAATTGCTTAAAAGCAGATTATGACCGCATTTTTAAAAGCGAAATCATCACGGATTTGATAAAGGTGTTCGGATGCGGCGTGGAGCTGTCGGGCGGCAAAAGCAAAAAGGATTTAAACAGCTTCAGCCTTGAAAATCTGCGCTGGAGCAAGGTAATTATCTGTACGGATGCTGATGTGGACGGCTATCAAATCCGCACTTTGATTTTAACAATGTTATACTGCCTTGTGCCCACGCTGATCGAAGAAGGCTTTGTTTATATTGCGGAATCGCCATTGTATGAAATCAATTCCAAAGGCAAAGCCTATTTTGCTTACACCGAAATGGAAAAAGCAGATATCCTCTCGCGCATTGGCGCGGATAAATACACCATTCAGCGCTCGAAAGGTCTTGGCGAAAATGACCCCGAAATGATGTGGCTTACCACAATGAATCCCGAATCGCGCCGTTTAATCAAAGTAACGCCCGAGGATGCACAGCGCACAAGCGACGTGTTTGAACTATTGCTTGGCGATAATCTGGCGGGGCGCAAGGAACATATAGCGGCGCACGGATGCGAATATTTAGACGATTTAGACGTGTCGTAATCTTGTTTGGCACATGCAATAAAAATATTGAATCAGCGAGGTTAAAATGGCTAAGAAGCAAATTAAAAAAGAAATTAAACGCCCGGAGCTTGGCGATAATGTAGAGATTGCTTCGGCGGGCCTTGTGCTGGAAACGCCCATCACCGAAACGCTTGAAAAAAACTATATGCCCTATGCAATGAGCGTGATTGTTTCCCGCGCGCTGCCGGAAATCGACGGCTTTAAACCCGCGCATCGCAAGGTGCTGTACACCATGTATAATATGGGCCTTATCAAAGGCGTGCGCACAAAATCGGCCAATATCGTGGGCAACACCATGCATTTAAACCCGCATGGTGATCAGGCAATTTACGACACGATGGTGCGTCTTGCGCGCAGCAATGAAACGCTTTTGGTGCCGTTTGTATCGGGCAAGGGCAATTTTGGTAAGTCCTATAGCCGTGATATGGCATATGCCGCATCGCGTTACACCGAGGCAAAGCTGGAAGAGGTATGCACAGAGCTGTTTTGCGATATCGACAAGGATACCGTTGATTTTGTGGAAAATTACGATGCCACCACCACAGAGCCAACCATGCTGCCCGTTACATTTCCCACCATTTTGGCTAACCCTACTTTGGGCATCGCCGTGGGCATGGCGTCCAGCATTTGCTCGTTTAATCTTGTGGAGCTGTGCGAAACCACCATTGCGCTGCTAAAAGACGAAAACCACGATATCATGTCCACAATGCCTGCGCCGGATTTTGTAAGCGGGGGCTATATTTTATACAGCGAAAAGGATATCCGCGAAATCTACAACACAGGTCGCGGCAGCGTGCGTATGCGCTCGAAATACAGCTTTGAGCCGAACGGGAATATGCTCGAAATCACGCAAATCCCGCCCACCACCACAATTGAAGCAATTATGGACAAAATTGCCGAGCTTGTGAAAAACGGCCGCATTCGCGAGATAAACGATATGCGCGATGAAACGGATTTAAACGGCTTAAAGCTTACGATTGATTTAAAACGCGGGCAGGACCCCGACAAGCTGATGCAAAAGCTGTTTCGCATGACGCCGCTTGAAGATAATTTTTCTTGCAATTTCAATATCTTGATATCCGGCATGCCGCGCGTTATGGGTGTGCGCGAAATTTTAACAGAATGGGGCGCGTTTCGCACACAGTGCGTGCGTCGGCGCACCTTTTATGATTTAACCGTTAAAGAAAAACGTCTGCATTTATTAAAGGGCCTTGAGGCCATCTTGCTGGATATTGACCGCGCGGTGCGCGTTGTGCGTGAATCGGCCGAGGAAGCCGAGGTTATCCCCAATTTAATGATTGATTTTGGCATCGACAAGGTGCAGGCCGAGTATGTGGCGGAAATTAAGCTGCGCCATTTAAACCGCGAATACATTTTAAAGCGCACAGAGGAAATTTCGGAGCTGGCGGCAGATATCCAAAAGCTGCGCGAAATCTTAGATAGCCCCGCAAAAATCCGTAAAATTATTATTGAAGAGCTGCAAACGGTTATTAAAAAATATGGCGAAGCGCGACGCAGCGAAATTGTGTACGAGGATTCCTTACCTGAAGAGGAAGAAGAGCTGGAAGCAATGCCCGATTATCCTGTAACCGTGTTTTTCACAAGGGAAGGGTATTTCAAAAAAATTACGCCGCAATCCCTGCGCATGAGTGGCGAACAAAAGCTTAAAGAGGGCGATGCGGTTCTTGTGCAGCAGGAAACGCAAAACAATGTTGAACTGTTGTTTTTTACAAACAAATGTCAAGTATATAAATGCCGCGCGGGCGATTTTGAAGACGGCAAAGCCAGCGTAATGGGCGATTTTATCCCTGCACGGCTTGGCATGGAGGACGGGGAAGAGCCAGTTTACATGGCCCTCACCACGGACTATAAGGGCTTTATGCTGTTTCTGTTTCAAAACGGAAAGGGCGCAAAAGTGCCACTGGAAAGCTATGCCACAAAGCAAAATCGCAAAAAGCTGCTGAATGCCTTTTCGGATAAAGCGACGCTTGCGTGGTGCGAATGCCTGCGTGAGGATTGCGAACTGGCGATAGCCACCACAGCAGGGCGGCTTTTGCTTGTAAATACTGCGCAAATCCCTGCAAAGCAAACCAAAAACACGGCAGGCGTGAATGTGATTACGCTGAAAAAGAATCAAAGCATAGAAAATGTGCGTCACATCGAACAAATGGAGCTTGCAAACCCGCATAGATATCGCGTGCGCACTTTGCCGGCCACGGGCGCTACGCTGCGCGCTGAGGATACGGCCGAGCAAATTCAGCTTACACTTTAATCTTAAATGCACATTTTGTTGCAAATTTGCAGGAACTTCTTGCTTTTTGCCCGTGCGTATGATAGAATTAATTTTGCTTAATGTACAGGAGGGTTTTTTAAATGGGTATTTTCGAGATTATCTCTTCAGCGATATTGCTGATTGCCAGCGTTGTCATCATTCTTTCGGTTCTGTTTCAGGAATCTAAGGGCAATGGCCTTTCCGGCGCAATCAGCGGCGGCGAAATGATGGCGAATGAAGGCCGCACACGTTCTAAAGATGCCATTTTGGCCAAATATACCAAATATGCAGCGATTGGCTTTTTTGTGTGCACAGTGCTGGTTGGCGTGTTTAGCATCTACCTTAAAAAGTAAATTTTTGATTATTTTAGAAAAACCTGCCTTTAAGGCAGGTTTTTTGTGTTATAATAGTACTGGTAAGCAAAATGCTATCCGCACACAAAGAGAGTTTTTAAACGGGCACAACCGATTTATACAATACAACGTCATGACAATGCAGTGACGGCATGGATTAAAAGGAGAGACGTAAAATGTCTATTAAAGCAAAAATTTTGCAAGAAATCGAAAAACGTCCGCGCCGCATGAAGGAATTAAAAGCAAAGCTTGGCAACGACAAAAAAGTTGCACGCGCATTACAAGAGCTGGTTGGCGCTAAAAAGCTTACGCTGAACAGCGACGGGCTGTATGCGTTGAAAACCGCAAAAACACAAAACGCCAAAAACGCCACGATTGTAAAGCTGGGCAAAGGTTTTGCGTTTGCAAAGCTGGCCGACGGCAGCGGCGACGTGTTTATCCCAGGGCGCTTTTTAATGGGTGCCATGCCCGGCGACGAAGTGCTTGTTGCCATATCTAAAACACCGCGTGTAGAAGGCAGCGTGGAGGGCGAAGTGGTGGCCGTGGTGGCAGAACAAAACGAATTTGTTGGCACGATAGAGCGCCGCGAGGGCCGCTTAATGCTGGTGCCGGATCGCGCGCCTAATACACCGCTTATCATTAAAAAAAGCGCAGATGGCGGCGTGCGCGAGGGCGACAAAGCCGCAGTGGTCATTTTAGAGCGCAGCGCCAATCACGCAGATCATCGCGCGGGTGTGGCTATGCGCTTTGGCTCTTCCAGCGCGGCAAAGCAATGTGCAAAGGCTATTTTATATGCAAACGGCATTGAAAAACAATTTCCGGCACCCGTAAAGCAAGAGGCGCATCAGTATGAAAACGCTGTAATTGTAAAAGAGGAAAGCGCAGGCCGCAAGGATTTGCGTGCATTGCCCATTTTTACCATTGATTCCGCCAGCACAAAGGATATCGACGATGCCATCAGCATCGAGCGCTTGGCCGACGGCTATAAGCTTGGCGTGCACATTGCCGATGTTAGCCATTATGTGCGCGCGGGCTCTGCGCTGGATGCCGAGGCAATGCGCCGCGGCACCTCGGTATATTTTGCAGACAGTGTGGTGCCCATGCTTCCGCGCACGCTGTCGAACGGCATTTGCAGCTTAAACGAAGGCGAGGACAGATTGGCCTTTTCCTGCATGATGCAGCTGGACGCGCAGGGCAAGGTGACGGATTATTCCTTTGTGAAATCCATTATTAATTCGCGCGTAAAGGGTGTATATACCGAAATTAACACCATTTTGGATGACAGTGCCGATGCCGAGCTTTTGGCCAAATATGCGGCAGTGAGCGCCGAATTGTCTATGATGGATGAACTGTATCAAAAGCTGGCGGCGCTGCGCGCGGCGCGCGGCAGCATGGACATTGAAAGCGGCGAGGCAAAGCTGGTAATAGACGATAACGGCGTGTGCATCGACGTGCAAAAACGCGAACGCGGCGTTTCGGAATGCATGATTGAAGAATTTATGCTCCTTGCAAATAATTGTGCGGCTTCGCTTGCACGGCGCTTAAACGTGCCGTTTGTTTATCGTGTGCACGAAGCGCCCGAGGCGCAGCGCATGGAAAAACTATCAAAGCTTTTGATTGCAAGCGGTGTGGAATTTCGCTTTGAGGGCGACACGCCCACGGTGCTGGAACTGGCAAAGCTGCTATCCAAAACACGCGGCACGCCGCTGGAGCGCCCTGTGCATACAGGCGTTTTGCGTGCAATGGCAAAGGCAAAATATGAGGTGCAGCCCAAAGGGCATTACGGCCTTGCTCTGCAAGATTATGCGCATTTCACATCGCCCATCCGCCGCTATCCCGACCTTGCGATACACCGCATCCTTTCCGATATCGTCGCAGGTATGTCGGAAAAGGAGCTTAACAAACGTTATACGCAATTTGCCGCAGAGGCTTCACAACTTTCCAGCGAGCGCGAGGTGGCTGCTATGCAGGCCGAGCGCGACATCGAGGCTTGCTATAAGGCCGAGTATATGCATGCCTTTTTGGGCGAGGAGTTTACCGCGGTTATCGCCTCTATTGTGCCGCACGGCATCTATGTGGAGCTGCCCAACACCATTGAGGGCCTTGTGCATATCGCAAAGCTCGGCCGCGGCGAGCCGGTAATTGTGGAGGGGGTCAGCCTTTCAGATCCCCTTACGGGCAAAATTTGGCGCTTAGGCAGCGATATCCGCGTTAAGCTTGTGGGTGTGGATGTGGCACACGGCAATATCGATTTTGATATCGTGGAATAAGAAATATTATGCACATTTAAAGCCGTTGCGGGCATCATCCGCAGCGGCCTTTTTGCATTTCGCGCTGTCGTAAACTGTGATAAGG
>JAGPHI010000062.1 GCA_018055565.1 Oscillospiraceae bacterium
GCTTTTGTGTTGCTGCGTGCCGATTATTTTGTATTATACGTGCCGATACTAAGCGCCGCTGCTTACGCGCCGCCAAAACATACCGCGGCAACCAGAACCAAAGCCATCACACCCAGCAGCACAAGGATAATTTTATCCAGCTGCTTTACCGAAACATTCACGCGTTCATACAAATTAAATTTTGGGCTTTTGCTTTTGGCTGCAAGCGCAGCTTCCTTTTCGGCCAGCGCGGCTTCGCGTTGTTCCAGCTCCGCCTGTTTTTCTTGCAGGGCGTTGCCCATATCGTTTTCGTTATCCGCGTGCATACGCTGCCTCCGATTCTGCTATTTTTTCACAAGATATTTGCGCATATCAATTGCGCAAGCCACAAGGATAATAAGGCCTTTGATGATATATTGCCAGTTTTGCGATACGCTCATAAACGTAAGGCCCACAAAAATGATGCGCAAAAGCACCACGCCCATGATAACCCCACGGATTTTGCCGATGCCGCCCACAAACGAAACACCGCCGATAACGCAGGCCGCAATGGCGTCCAGCTCATAGTTAAGGCCTGTATTCGCTGTGTTAGAGCCGATGCGCGCCGCCTCGATAAAACCCGTTACGCCGTACATTGCGCCCGCCAGTGTAAACACAAGGATAATCGTAAGCGCCACATTAACACCCGACACCTTTGCCGCATCGGGGTTTGAGCCAACGGCAAACATGTTTTTGCCAAAGGTTGTTTTGTTCCAGATAAACCACATCACCACGGTGATCACCAGCGCATACCATACAAAATTGGGAATCGGCGCGCCGCCAATCGAAATTACGCTGCCCGTAATCAGTGCGCTGAAAGCGGGGTCAAGCCCGGAAATGGATTGGCCGTTATTGTTGCCAAGTGTTAAATACATCAGCAAAAAGCCAAACACAATCAGCTGTGTGGACAGGGTAACGATAAACGGATGCAGATTAAATTTGGCCGTGCAAAATCCGTTCACCGCGCCCACCAGCGCGCCCACGCCCAGCACCAGCACAATTACAAACACCACCGGCACTGTGCCGATATTGGGGAACATTTTGTTGGCATAATCGGCCATTTGCAGCAAGGATGCCGCGATACAGGCCGTAAGGCCCACCACGCGCCCTGCCGAAAGATCCGTGCCTGTTAAAATGATGGCGCCCGCAATACCCAGTGCGATGGGCAAATTGGCGGCCGAAAGCGAGATAATGTTGATAATGGATTTTGTAGACAAGAAAAGCGGATTGCTGATGGCGATAAAGATAATGGCCAAAATCAAAAAGATGTACAGCGAATTGTTGATAAAAAATTCGCCCCACCATCTGCGCTTATCCTCTTTTTCCATCGCTTTAAAATCGGTAATATTTTGCTTAACCGAATTCAATAGTTTCATTTCCATAGCGTCCTCCTAAGCGTATTTCGCGGCTAATGTCATAATTTCTTCCTGCGTTGCTGTGGCGGCATTTACCTCGCCGGCAAGCTGCCCGCCCGACATCACAAGGATTCTATCGCACACGCCCAAAAGCTCCGGCATTTCGGAAGATACCATAAGCACCGTTTTGCCTTCGTTCGCAAGGTTCAAAATTAATTGGTAAATCTCGTATTTTGCGCCCACATCGATGCCGCGCGTTGGCTCATCCAGCAAAAGCACCTCGGGGTTTGTTAAAAGCCAGCGTCCCAAAATAACCTTTTGCTGATTGCCGCCCGAAAGCGAGCGAATCTGCGTAAAGCGGCTGGGCGTTTTAATGCGCATAGACCGAATCGACCAGTCCGTGCTTTCCGCCATTTTTTTGTCGGAAAGATAAAGGCCCTTTACCTTATATTTTTTGATGCTGGAAATTACCGTATTTTCCGTGATGGAAAGAATGCTGAAAATACCCGTGGAACGGCGTTCCTCCGTTAAAAGGGCAAAGCCGTTTTTAATAGATTCGCGCGGGGTACGGTTTTTCACTTCTTTGCCGTCAAGCCGAAGCGTGCCGCTTTTGCGCGTAGCTGCGCCGAAAATATTTTCCAACACCTCCGTGCGCCCCGAGCCGTCCAGCCCTGCGATGCCTACCACCTCGCCCGCATGCGCCGCAAACGAAACGCCTTTTACATGCGAATAACGCGCGCTTAGGTTTTCTACCTCCAGCGAAACTGCGCCGGGTGTATTGGTTTTTGGCGGGAAACGGTTTGTTAGCTCACGCCCTACCATCAGCTTGATAATTTGATTCATCGTCAGCGCGCTGGCAGGCTCTGTGGCTACCCATGCGCCGTCGCGCATGATGGTAACTTCATCGGAAATGCGCAAAATTTCTTCCATTTTATGCGAGATGTAAATAATGCCGCAGCCGCGCTCGCGCAGCATATTGATAATTTTGAACAAATGCTCCACTTCTACTTCTGTTAGCGAAGAAGTGGGCTCGTCAAACACAATTACCTTTGCATTATAGGAAACCGCTTTTGCAATTTCCACCATTTGGCGCTTAGATACCGCCATTGTGCTCATTATGGTTTTGGGGTTTACATCCATGCCCAAATCTGCAAACACGGCCTTTGTATCGGCCAGCATTTTGCGCTCAGACGTAAAGGGGCCTACCGTGGGGTATCGCCCCAGCCAGATATTGTCCATCACGCTGCGCTTCAAGGCCTGATTCAGCTCTTGATGCACCATCGCAACGCCGCTTTCCAGCGCTTCTTTAGACGTTTTGAAATTAATTTCCGCGCCGTTTAAATAAATGGAGCCGCTGTCTTTATTATACATGCCGAACAGGCATTTCATCAGCGTGGATTTGCCCGCGCCGTTTTCGCCCATCAGCGCGTGCACCGTGCCCGCCTTTACGGTAAGCGACACGTTGTCCAGTGCCTTTACGCCCGGAAATGATTTTGAAATGTTTTTCATTTCAAGCAGAATATTTGTATCCATTACAACCTCCCACTGGAAAGACAAACACAGCGCCGGAGAAACGATACATGGTATTCGCTTCTCCGGCCGCCGTTTTGTCTACTTGATGCTTACGCGCATTTTTGTAGCATTATTTTTCGCCGGTGTAAATCGCATACGGAATACGGATTTTGGCGCTGTCTTTGTCTACGTTGTAGCTGTCTGTGCCATCCATCAGCTTGCTGCCGCCAGCAACATTGCCGGAAAGCTTTGCGATGCAAGCAGCCATAGCCTCGGCATCCTGCTTGATTGTGCCTGTCATAGCGCCGTTTTTAATCAAATCTTTTGCAGCGTCTGTGGCATCTACGCCGAACACGGGGATAACCTTGCCTTTGCCGTCGTTGTAGCCGGCAGTTTTCAATGCGGTAATCGCGCCCTCGGCCATGCCGTCGTTGTTGCAGATGATGATTTCGGGCATGTTTTTGTTGTTTTCGTTATACTCGGTCAGCAATGTGGTCATGTATTCGGTGGAAGCCTGTGCCGACCAGTTGCCCGCTTTGTCTACAAGGTATTTGTCGGTGTTTTTTGCATCATAGAACGAAAGCGCTTTTTTGCCGCCTGCGGTCAATGCTTTGTCGGCATCTTCCACAGAAAACTGTGTGCGATATTCGGCTTCGGGGTTGCCCTCTTGGCCTTTGAACATAACATAAGAGATTTCGCCATTGCCGTTCAAATCGGTTGCTTCATAGTTTTTGAGCAAGAAGTCGGAAATCATGGTGCCCTGCATATGGCCAGCCTCGGCGGCATCTGTGCCAACAAAGGCGCATTGGTCATAGCTGTTTACAATGGCGCTGTCAACCTCGCGGTTGAAGAACAGCACGGGGATGCCGGCTGCTTTGGCCTTGTCAACAATGCCTTGTGCAGCATCTTTCGAGCCGCTTTCCACGATATTCACAATCAGCATTGTGGCGCCCTTTGTGATGGCGGTGTCCACTTGCTCCATCTGTGTGGTTTGGCTGGAGTTCGAATCGTAATCCTGGAAGGTGATGCCCGCAGCGGTCAGCTCTTTGTCTAAAGCAGCACGCACGCTGGAGATATAAGTGTCGGAATAGGTGTAATAGAACACAGCCACGTTGCTTTTAGCAGCTGCCGGTGCGGCAGGTGTGGAAGCAGCCGGTGTGCTGGCGGGGGTGCTGGCGGGTGCTTTGGTGCCGCAAGAAGCAAACGTCAAAGCAAGGCAAGCGGATAATGCAAGAGCAAGAATCTTTTTCATTCGTATATCCTCCTAAAAATGTTGATGTACTGCGGCTCACCCTGCGGCGCAGGATGAATCCTTGCTTTCATTATAAACTGGCCGCAACACAGATTCTATCGAATTTTTTATGGGATTCTATCAAAAAATTACGCTCTTTTTATCCATCTTATCCGTTTTGGCCAGTTATAATGTGCATTTTTTGGTAAATATCACAAATGGCTAATTGTATTTTTGCCCGCTTGCATCGGCAACCCGTTTTTACGGCATCGCGCGCCGCGCACAAACGCGCCACCAAAAAGCCCCTTACGTAAGCTTGTTTAAATGAATGCGCACGTAGCGCCCGTTTTCCACCTCGATATCCGGCGGCAGCATCGCGCCTTGCCCCAAAGCACGCGCCATACTCAGCAGCACGTTTGCATACGTGGCGCTGTCGCAATCCACGGTGCCCAGCATTTTGCCTTCCCGCACCGCTGCTGCGCCGGGGGCCGTGGCGTCGATGCCCACCAAATGCACGCCCTCTATCGCCATTTTTTCCAGCGCATCCAGCGCGCCCAGCGCCATATCATCGTTATTGGCAATAACCACCTCAATGTCGCCGCTGTGCTGGCCAAGCAGCTGTTCCATAATGGCCGCGGCCTGGCTGCGGCTCCAATTGGCTACGCCGCCGGCCACCTTTTGTACGGGAACGCCGAGGTCAATCAACGTTTGCACCGACCATTTTGTGCGAATGGTTGCGTCTTGATGGCCCAGCTCTCCTTCAAGCATTACATAATCCATCATGCCATTTTGGTTTTTATCGATGGCCGCCGCATTTTTTTGCCATGCCTCGGCCAATATTTCGCCTTGTAAAACGGCGCTTTCCTTTGCATCGCTGCCCACATAATACAAATTTGCGCAGCGCAGCAAATCTTCTTCTACAGGCTCGCGATTAAAAAACACCACGGGAATGCCGGCGCTTGCCACCGCGTCAATAATGGTAGACGCATTGGTGCGATCCACCAAATTGACCAGCAGCACATCATAATCCAGCGAGATATAGCGTTTTACCTGTTCGTTTTGCAAGCGCTGGCTTTCGGCGGCATCGCTTAAATCCAAATGCAGCTTATTGCCTGTGCTTTGCTCGTATTCCTTTGCCTCGCGCTGCAAATCGGCCATCACGCCCGTGATAAAGGTATCATCGCTTTTATACACAGACACGCCAATTTTTAGCGCCTGCGCAGCGTCTTTCTTCTGCAAAGCGCACACGGCGATTATGCCGGATAAAAGCAGCAGTGCCGCAAAAAGCGCGGCAATTGCAATCCATTTTCTTTTCACGCCGTTATCCTCTTCTCTTCGTTAAAATTCCATATTGCCGCGCTTACGCCGTAGGGAACAGCAAATGCGTGTTTTCTTCTAAAAACATTGTATCGCGCGTAATGAGCCGAAACGGCAAAGCAAGCGACGCGCTCTTTTTGCCCTCGGCCGCTTTTACGGCAGCCTGCACGCAAAGATAGCCCGCCTGCAATTCATCCGCGCACAAAAGGGCGCTGGCATCGCCCGCTTCAAGCGCGCTAAGGGTTTCGGGCGTATTGCCGATGCCCACCAGCACAATATCGTTTCGCGCAGCCGCACGCCGCGCCTCGGCAAGGCGCAAAAGCAGCGTGGGCGTGGGCGCTAAAAGCACACTGCCCTTTGCCTGCGCGCGCATCCAATCGCTTAAACTGGCATCGCTGCCCGGTGCCGCGCGCGCCACCGAAATGCCCGCGCTTTCCATCGCCTCGGCCATGCTGGCAAAGCGCGTTTGCTCGCTGGCGGCCTTTTCGCACACCATCGTTACCTTGCTTTGCGCATGCGCGTGCAAATATTCCGCCAGCAGCGCGCTTGCCGCCGTATAATCATAGGTAATTTGCGCAATATCCGTTTGCGGCAGCGCAAACGCCGCTCCCACTATCGGCACTTTGCCGCCAAGTGCGCTTACGGCCTGTGCCATATCCGCCGCGTTTGCCCCCGCCACAATCAGCGCATCGGCCCCGCTTTCTATTTCGCGCCCGAGGCTGCGCCGCTGCGCCTCGGGCGCGTTTTCATATTCGTACAGTGTCACAA
>JAGPHI010000063.1 GCA_018055565.1 Oscillospiraceae bacterium
ACCGTGATGGCATTATTCAGCGCAGGCAGCTGCCCGCCCGCAAACTGAATATCCAGCACGGGGCCAATAATTTGTGTAACTGTACCTTTATTTTGGCTGACCATTGGCTAATCTCCTTTTTGCAAGGTGTTTTTGCAAACGCCCCGCAATCATTTCGTATCCACGTTTACTAACAGTGCATGCAATTTCGTATCCACGTCTACCGACAACGGATAACAAATACTAAACCTTATTGTGCCCCCGCAACAATCTCGGTGATTTCCTGCGTAATCGCGCCCTGACGCGCACGATTATATCGCAAAGATAAATCCTCAATCATTTCGCCGGCGTTTTTGCTTGCGGCGTCCATCGCCGTGCGGCGCGCGCCAAGCTCGCTTGCCACGCTTTCGCGCAGCGCGCCATAAATCAGGCCGCCCACATATTCGGGCACAATCGCGTTATATACCGCTTCGCACGACGGTTCATACAGCACCTCGCTGTTTACCCCGTTTGCGCCTGCTTCGTAATGCAGCGGCAGCAGCTTTAGCACCGCCGGCTCCTGCGAAAGCATCGACACAAAGTTTGTATAGCACACGTGCAATTCATCAAATTCGCCCGCTGCAAATTTGCCGCAAAGCAAAGCTGCAATGGCAAAAGAATCGCCCAGCGACACGGTTTCGGCCACGCCATATGCATGCGACACCATGTCGATATCATGCCGCGCGCAATATTCCAGCGCCTTTTTGCCTACCGGCAGCGCGCAAACGTGGTCATATCCCTCGCTTGCTGCGGCAAACGCCTTAAACACGTTGGTGTTATAGCCGCCTGCAAGGCCTCTGTCGCCCGCAATCACCACAAAGCAGATGCGCTTTGCCTCGCGCTTTGTAACATACACCGACTCAAATTCTGTGTTGCCATAGGCAATGTCGGTCAGCGTAGCGTGCAGCGCGTCAAAATACGGGCGGCTTTGCTCGGCACGTTCCTTTGCGCGGCGCAGCTTTGAAGAAGCCACCAGCTCCATCGCCTTTGTAATTTGCATGGTGCTTTCTACGCTGCGAATGCGAATTTTAATATCCTTCATAGAGGAAGCTGCCATTTGCGATATTCACTCCTTTCCGGAAAATGTCCGGATGCTCGGCATCCATTAAAGCGCTTTGATAAATCGGGCCGTAAAGTCCGCAAGCGCTGTTTTCAGCTGCTCTGTGTTTTCATCGCTCATCACGCCGTTTGTGCGGATATCGCTTAAAAGGCCGGCATAGCGCGCGTCCAGTTCCTCGTATAACTCCGCTTCATAGGTGCGCACTGCCGAAACAGGCACCTCGGTAAGATAATTGTTGATAACCGCAAAGATAATGCATACCTGCTTTTCCACCGCAATCGGCTCTGCACGGCCTTGCTTTAGCACCTCAACAATGCGCTCGCCCTGCGCCAAACGGCGCTTGGTGTCTGCATCAAGGTCGGAGCCAAACTGTGCAAAGGACGCAAGCTCGCGATACTGGCTATAGGCAAGCTTTAGCGTGCCGGCCACCTTTTTCATCGCTTTAATCTGCGCGTCGCCACCCACGCGGGAAACCGAGATGCCCGGGTTTACCGCGGGCATAACGCCCGAGTGAAATAGCTCGCTTTCAAGGAAAATCTGGCCATCGGTGATGGAAATTACGTTGGTGGGGATATACGCCGAAACGTCGCCCGCCTGTGTTTCAATGATGGGCAGCGCCGTCATGCTGCCGCCGCCGTATTCCGGCGCAACGCGCGCTGCGCGCTCCAATAAACGGCTGTGCAGATAGAATACATCACCGGGATATGCCTCGCGGCCCGGCGGACGGCGAATCAAAAGCGACAGCGCGCGGTAAGCCACGGCGTGCTTCGATAAATCGTCATAAATAATCAATACATCTTTGCCCTGCGCCATAAAATATTCGCCCATTGCGCAGCCCGAATACGGCGCGATATACTGCAAAGGCGCCAGCTCTGAGGCCGTGGCAGATACCACAATGGTATATTCCATCGCGCCTGCGGCCGTAAGCCCTTCCACAAGCTGTGCCACGGTGGAACGCTTTTGCCCGATGGCAACGTAAATGCAGATAACGCCTGTGCCCTTTTGGTTGATAATGGTATCGGTGGCAATCGTGGTTTTGCCCGTTTGCCTGTCGCCGATAATCAGCTCGCGCTGGCCGCGGCCGATTGGAATCATGCTGTCGATGGCCTTAATGCCCGTTTGCAAAGGCACCGACACCTTTTTGCGCTCGATAATGCCGGGCGCGTTCGATTCAATGGGGCGGCGCTCGGTTGTTTCAATGGCGCCTTTGCCGTCGATGGGTGCGCCCAGCGCATTCACCACGCGGCCAATCAATGCTTCGCCCACAGGCACGCTTACAACACGCCCTGTGCGCTTTACGCTGTCGCCCTCTTTGATGCCCTCGTCCGAGCCAAGGATAACCAGCGCAACGCTGTTTTCTTCGAGATTCAGCGCCATGCCGTACTCGCCGTTTTCAAATTCCACCAGCTCGTTTGCCATGCACTTTTCAAGACCGTGTGCGCGCGCGATGCCGTCGCCCACCAAAATAACCGTGCCGGTTTCGGTGCAGGCGATTTTGTTGTCATACTGTTTAATTTGCTCTTTGATAATTTTAGAAATATCTTCCGGTTTGAGCTGCATTGTGTCTCACCAGCTTTCACATATTCAAGTATTATGCGCCCATCAGCGCTCTTTGCAAGGATTCAAAGCGTTGCTTTACCGTGTCATCATAGCAGCGCCCGTCATACGATATACGCATGCCCGCAATCAGCGAAGCGTCGGTTTCAACGGTAAGCAAAATGGTTTTGCCTGTCATTTCTTCCAGCTTTGCAATCAGCGCTTTTTCTTGCTCCTGTGTCATCGGCACTGCGCATTTTGCCAAAACAGGCAAAATGCCGCGCGCGATGTACAAGCGCGCTTTAAATTCTTTGGTGCATGCCCGCAGCGCAGAAAGCGATGCGCGCTCGCACAAAATCTTTAAAAAGTTTACAGTATATCGTTCAATTTTATCGCCAAATGCCGCTTCCAGCAAAGCTACACGCTCTGCCTTATCCACAGAGGGATTTGAAAGCAGCTTTAAGTAATCGGGCGACTGTGCAAAAACCGCAAGCGCCGTTTCAAGGCCGCTTAGCACAGCATCCTCTTTACCCTCTTCTCGCGCAAGGTCATACAGCGCGGTGCCAAATTCCTTTTCGCCGGTCATGACGCATCACCTACATTATTAATAAACGCATCGATAAGGGCCTTATGTGTATCGGGATTAATTTCTTTTTCCACAACCTTGCCCGCCAAATCCAGCGCCAGCGCCGAAATGTCGTTCTTCAGTTCACTTGCGGCCTTTTTGCGTTCGCGCTCGATATCTGCCTCGGCTTTTGCCTTTACGGCTGCCGCCTCGTTTTTCGCTTCGTTCACAAGCGCGTCTGCGCGCACAGCTGCCGTGGCGGTGGCGTCTTTCACAATCGCCGTCGCCTCGGTTTTCGCCTCGCCCAAACGCGTTTCGTATTCGCATTTCATATCTTCGGCCGCTGTTTTTGCCGTTTCGGCATCTGTGTACAGCGTGTCTACCTGGCTTTTACGCGCCGCCAAAATCTGTTGCACTGGCTTAAACAGGAAATGCTTTAAGCCCGCTGTTAAAATCAGCAAGTTGCCGATGGTGAAAATAAAAGTCCAAACATTGATTGTTACTAAATCCTGAAACTCTTTCACTGCGTGTCCATTCCTTTCCTCGGGGATTTTGCCTGGGTCTTTTTGCCCTTTGTGTGAAACAGGCTGCTATGCTGCCGCCTATTACAGAAGGCCTGTAAAGATGCCGGGCGCCACGAAAATCAGCAAAAGACCTGTAACGAAGCCGTAAATACCAGTGGTTTCCGCAATCGCGCAGCCCAAAAGCATTGTGGACGTAACATTGCCCTTGCATTCGGGCTGACGGCCAATTGCCTCGCACGCTTTACCTACCGCGTAACCTTCACCGATACCGGGGCCAATACCCGCGATTAACGCGAGACCCGCGCCCACCGCGCAGCCAGCCATAATAATTGCTTTGCTCATCATTGCATCCATTGAAATTGCCTCCTAAAAATTTTATATTTTAAAGTTTAAGGGTAACTAATAGTAATGGGCACGCGCCCAAACAAGTGCAAAAGCGCTATTCCTCTGCTGCGTTTGCGATATACAGCGTGGTAAGCATGCAAAAGATAAACGCCTGCATCGCGCTGGAAAATAAATCAAAATACACCGACAAAACCGCCGGAATACCCAGCTGAAAAATGGGGATGGTGCCAAGAAAGCCCGGCAGCCAGCCAAACACCGCTGTGGACAATGCAGCCAGCGCCGCATACACCAGCGCCGTAATAACGCTGCCCGAAACGATATTGCCAAAATGACGAAAGCCCATCGAAATTGGCGTTGCAAGCTCGCTTAAAATATTAAACGGCGTCAACACAAAAATCGGCTTTGTAAAGCCCAGTAAATAGCCGCCCACGCCGCCCGTGCGGATTTTGGTGTACGTAATCAGCACAAACACCAAAAGCGCCCAAGATAAAGTGGTGGATAAATCGCTCGTTGGGGGATACATGCCCACAAGGCTTAACAGGCTTGAAAGCACCGACGACGCAAACAGCGCCGCAATAAACGGCGAATAATAGGCAAAGCGTTCGCCCATATTTCCATTTACAAATTTTTGTGCCGTTTCCACCAAAAATTCCGCCACAACCTGCCTTGTGCCCGTGCCGCGCACGGTCATCCCGCGTGTGAGAAAAATGGCCACGCCTAAAATCGCCAGCATCACCAATATCGAATTGGTTACCGTTTCTGTAATGGGGATACCGCCAAGGTTAAATAATATTTTTGCGCCGGTAATGTCAACATTCATTTGATATGCCCATTCCTTTCTTTCGGAATATTGTGCAGCGCGTTGTTTCAATGCCGTAAAGGTTTTGATCGGCGCACGTGTCGGTTTGAACCCGCACAAAAGCACCAATCGCCCGGCGGCGTGTGCGCGTGGACGCAAAAGATTTATCCGTCAAGCTTTTCATCCTCTCCTTGCGCATCGGCCTTAAATTTGCCGCTTGCCTGCAAAAGCAAGATTGTAAACTTTGGAAACAAAAGCGAAATCACCAGTGCAAGCCCATTAAACACAGGCGCCACAAAGGCCAATATCACAATGCCCACCATCACAAGCTGCCGCACGCTGTAAGACAGCTGAAACATTTGCTTTGCGTGCTTAATGTCGGGGTCTGCTGCCATCTTTTGCACGGTAAGCCCCATTAATAAAAAATTGCCCACTGCATACACGCCACCCAAAACCGAGCCTGTAAGCACTGTGTAATCCCAATAGCCCAAAACGGCAAAAACCACATTCATCACAAGGCAAAAAGCGGCAACCCCGATGGCGACACGGATTGTCATTTGCTTTGTCGCCTTTTGTATTTTCAAAAGCGAATCACTTCCTGTTCATTTTACGCAAAAATGTGCGTATAAAATCTATAAACGCCGCGGTGCCCGCGCCAAGCCCCAGCACAATTGCCACAAGGTAAACCCAAGCGCCAAAAGCATACTGCCTTTGCAGCCATGACGCGCCTAAAAGCAAAAGAACAATAGGGCTTGCCACGGAAAGCCCCACCTGTGTAAGATACACAAGGTTTTTCGAAATGGCAAACCAATCGTTTTTTCGCATTTTTTCCCCTCGCTTGTCTATTATTTTCATTATACCTAAAAAAGCAGAAGATTTCAATCATAATTTTGCCAAAGCATGCAAAAGCGCACAACAATAAAATTTTAAAAGTTTTTTAAAAAATGCATTGACAAACATTGCGGAACTTAGTATACTTTTAAAGTACCCGCTAGACGAGCGGCGGCAACTTCATATTCCTCCTTAGCTCAGTCGGTAGAGCATGCGGCTGTTAACCGCAGGGTCGTTGGTTCAAGTCCAACAGGGGGAGCCAAAAAGCAGCGTTCAAATCGCAAGATTTGTACGCTGCTTTTTTTGTTTTTGCGCCGCCTGCCAGCAGCCTTGTGTGCAGCGGCCGCAGTATGCCCATTCGTGCTCCTTGCGGGCAAACCAACATGCCTTTGCGCGCCAATAGCCGCTTTGCCGTTTGCAATCCCCTCTTTATCTTTCCCCACGTTTGTGCTATAGTGTAGAAAAGCCCTAAAGCG
>JAGPHI010000064.1 GCA_018055565.1 Oscillospiraceae bacterium
AGTTTGTGTTTATCGGAAAACGTCGCTTTTTTTCCATTGCAGATAGAAAGCTGTTAAGGTAAACTAAAATTTGCCAGTTTTAATTGGTGAATTTTAGCTATGGGGGAGATTTCTGATGGACAAGCAAATTATGTTGGTGAAAAAGTTCACGGGGATAGACCGTATGCAAGCGCCTCGTAAAGTATCGTATAGCATACTGTGGAGCGCAAGCGGAACGCGCTACGGGGTTGCTGTGGAGGAAGAACAAAACGGGCTGCAATATGGCGAGCAGGAAACAAATTTGCTGAATGATAAAGAGCTGGCACAAAATTTGCTGATGTTTTTATACGAAAACGCGGTAGGCGCAAATGCTCTGCACGATATTGTGCAGGATTTAAAAGTTCGCGGAGTGTTTGAAGAAAAATAATTTTGTAAAGCTTGGTGAAAATAATGCGTTCTTCCCCAATTAGCATTTTGGTAGTGGAGGATAATATCGATATCTGTTTGGTGCTAAAAAGCTTTTTTGATATACAAACAGGTGTGGAATTTATAGGCGAGGCCCATAATGGAATAGAGGCAATTGAAAAAATCAGAGCCTTAGCGCCAGACGTTGTAATTATGGATATTGTTATGCCAATGTTTGACGGCCTTTCTGTTTTGGAATATCTGCGAGAAAACCCGCAAGAAAAGCGCCCCGTGATTCTTCTTACAAGCGCAGGCGGGCAAGAGCAAATTACAAAAGCGGCGGCAGAGCTTGGCGCAGATTACTTTATGATGAAGCCCTATTCTCTGGATGCAATGCTGAATCGCATTTTTTTATTAATGGAAAAATCGGGTGCCGATAAGCAATTAAAGTTTCAAGAAGCCAATAATCAGCTTGCACGTTTTGTTATCTCGCTAGGGGTGCCCACGCACATTTTGGGCTATAAATATATTACCCAGGCAATATCCATTTTACTTACGCAAACAGCGCCTTGCGCCATTGGCAAAAAGGTGTATTCCACCATTGCAAAGGATAACAGCACTACCGAGGATTGCGTTGAACGCGCTGTGCGGCAGGCACTGTCGTGCGTATATAAAAACCAAACCGATGTTTTCTTTATGATTATGCATTATTGCAATGCATCTTTAGATAAGCGCCCCACAAATGCCCAGTTTTTAAAAATGGTTACCGAGTATTTGCGCTTAAATAAATTGTAAATTGCTGTATAACGTAGAAAAGCGAAGCCAATTCGCAAAAGGGTGGTTCGATTTGGAAAAAGCAGACCAGCAAGAAAACACGTTTGCGCGCTATTTGTCCGCCACAGCAGGCTGTATGAATGTGACAAGCCTTGTGCAAAGCCTGTGGCAGTATGCGCAAAAAGCATGGAATTTAGACGGATTATCGCTTTTATATCGGCAAGGTGATATCCTAAAAATTGCATTTGCAAGCGAAACGGAAATTGCCGTGCTGTACAAAAAGGATCAAACTGTATTGCCCGTTATCTATCGCGTTTTAGATAATGGCGATTTGTTTTGTGCAAGCAGCACAAGGCTGCGTGCTGCGGAATTGCGCACGCTGCGCCTTATGGATGCAAAAGAAACCACAGTGATGGCATTGCCCCTTTTGTACGAAACGGGCATTATCGGCGGCTTGTTTGTATCTAAATCCGCTTTAGTGCCAGAGTGCAAAAAAATACAAGGTGCCTTAACGGATGTATGCGAAATATTGGCAAAGCAGCTATTTGCTGCCGTGCTGCTCGAGGATGCAAGCGCGGCGCTGTGCGAAAACCAAAAAATCCGGCACGAAAGAGACATTGTGCTGGACCTTGCCAACCACGAAAAAAAGGTGCGGCAGCTATATGCCATGCTTTCGCATGAATTTAAAACGCCGCTGGGCGTGATGCTTACGTCAATGGAGCTATTGCGCCTTAAATTAAAAAGTGCGGATGCAACGCTTTATGAAAACGACTACTGTCGGCTTTGCGATATCTTTGAAAAAAACATCTATTTGTCTTTGCGTTTGACTGGCAATTTAATGGATGCAGCCAAGATGGAATCCGGCGAAATGGAGCTTAATCTTAGCCATATCAACTTTTTTGCAATGGTGAAAGAGGCGGTTTTTGGCATGGAAGCCGTGGCAAAATCGCAGGGGATTACGTTTTTGCTGGAAAACGAAGCCGAAACGGATATTGTATATTGTGACGGCGAAAAAACCGAGCGAATCCTTTTAAATCTTTTATCCAATGCAGTGCGCGCCGTAAGCCATGTGAAACGCGAGGACGCAAAAATCGTTGTTGTTATTCACGAAACGGACACGCACCTATGCTTTTCGGTATCAGATAACGGCGAGGGCATATCTGCCGAAGCGCTGCCCTGCGTGTTTGATCGGTTTTATCGTGCACATCATACAGAAACGCGCGACGGCGGCACTGGCTTGGGCCTTGCCGTTGCAAAAGAGATGGCGCGCTTGCAAGATGGCGACATCACGGTGCAAAGCAAGCGTGGCAAGGGAAGCCGCTTTACAGCATCCATTTCTAAAAACTTGCTTGCAAAAATGAACGGTGATGTGCTAAATGCCGTTGCCAAAAGCTATCAAAGCGATCAAGAAACCCAATGGCGCAAAATGGAAGCCAATATTTTGTAAACCCTACATACAAACAAATATCTTTTTAAAGGCCGCAAAAAGGCGTATTTTTGCGGCCTTTTGCTATGCGCCTTTGTGCAAACCTTAATTTGTTTTGCACGGATAAGGCCTTTACTTTAGTGGCAAAATAATGTAAAATACTATTAAGAGCGCAAGCGCACACAAAAGCTTGCGCAATGCAAAAAATGCTTTGGATGGTGTAAAATGGATATCAAATACAAACGTGTATTATTAAAGCTCAGCGGAGAGGCGCTTTCCGGCGACAAGGGCTTTGGCCTGGATGTAGACACCACAATCAGCATTTGTGAGGGAATCAAAGCGGCACAGGCGCTGGGCGCACAAATCGCCATTGTTGTCGGCGGCGGCAATTTTTGGCGCGGGCGCTCTAGCGGCAAGATGGAACGCACAAGGGCAGATCATATCGGCATGCTTGCTACAGTGATGAATTCGCTTGCGGTGGCCGATGCGCTGGAGCAGCTGGGTGTTGAGGTGCGCGTGCAAACAGCGCTTACCATGCAGCAAATTGCCGAGCCATATATCCGCAATCGCGCCATTCGTCACATGGAAAAGGGGCGCGTTGTTATATTGGCCTGCGGTACAGGCAATCCGTTTTTCTCTACCGATACCGCTTCTGCGCTGCGCGCCGCAGAAATTGACGCCGAAATCATCTTTAAGGCTACTATGGTGGATGGCGTGTATGATAAAGACCCCAAAAAATATCCCGATGCTGTAAAATATGACACGCTTTCGTTTACCACGGTTTTGGATAAGCAGCTAGCGGTGATGGATAGCACCGCCGCCACCATGTGCCGAGATAATCACGTGCCCATCTTGGTATTTGATATCTTGCATCCTGAAAATATTGCAAAAGCCTTAAAGGGCGAAACAATAGGCACTTTGGTTACGGAATAAACGTGCATGCAAGCGTGTTTGTGCTTTGCTTTCACATGGCGCATAAACTGTTTATAGCCTGCGGCTTTGCCGCAAACGTAAAAGCAAAACGCGCACCATTAGCGGGGCACCGCTAAAACAATTTGAATAACCGTTTGAATAATATGATTTAGTAAAGGATGAATTTAGCTATGAGAGCAGAGCTGAAAGTTTACGAAGAAAAAATGGCGCATGTTACCGAGCATTTAGGCAAGGAATATGGCAGCATCCGTGCAGGGCGGGCAAATCCTTCTGTTTTGGATAAAGTGTCGGTCGATTATTACGGCACGCCCACGCCCATTAACCAATTGGCGGCAGTGGGTGTGGCAGAAGCGCGCGTACTTACCATTAGCCCCTGGGATGCCTCTTTGATGCACGCCATCGAAAAAGCCATCCTTACGTCCGACATCGGCATCAACCCCACCAACGATGGCCGAATCATGCGTCTAGTGTTCCCGGCACCCACCGAAGAGCGCCGCAAGCAGCTCAGCAAAGAGGTGCTCAAATTTGCCGAGGAGGCTAAAGTGGCGGTTCGCAATGTGCGCCGTGATGCGATTGATAAATTTAAAGCGATGAAAAAAACAAGCGAAATTACCGAAGACGATTTGAAAGCGCTTGAGGACGATGCGCAAAAATTAACCGATAAATTTGTCAAGGAAATCGACAAAATCGGCGAAGTGAAAATTAAGGAAATCATGGAAATATAAGCGCCTGCGTAAACCGTTTGCGTGTGCACAATGTGTGCATGTATTTTCAAGGCAAGCACTCTATGCTTTGTGCCGTGCGCCGTATGCGCGCGGCATTTAGTTTTAAAGCAGAAGAAAAGAAGGTAGGGTCATCCTATGACGCAAGACGAAAATTTTGCAAAAGGCCTAAGCATCGGTATCATCATGGACGGTAACGGCCGCTGGGCAAAACAGCGCAATTTGCCGCGCACCGCAGGGCATAAGCGCGGCGCAGAGGTGTTTGAGGATATCGGCGATTATTGCAGCGAGCTAGGCGTATCCTCTGTGTATTTTTATGCGTTTTCCACCGAAAATTGGTCGCGCCCTGCCGAGGAAGTAAGCGGCATTATGAAGCTGTTTGGCGAATATTTGGTGCGCGCGTATGACTTTAAAAAGCGCAATAATCGCATTGTTTTTATTGGCGAACGCGAGGGGCTTCGGCCTGAACATCAGCGCCAAATGCGTCAAATTGAGGAAGATACCAAAGACCGCACCGGCATGATTTTAAACATTGCCATCAATTATGGCGCGCGCAGCGAAATTTTGCATGGTGTGAAAGCACTTTCGCGCGAGGTGCAAAGCGGCGCCTTGCAGATAGAGGATATTACCGAGGAACACTTTTCAAAAGCGCTTTACACAAGCGGCCAGCGCGACCCCGACTTTATTTTGCGCCCCAGCGGCGAGAAGCGCCTTTCCAATTTTCTTTTATGGCAAAGCGCCTATGCCGAATTTGTGGAAATGGATGTTTTATGGCCCGATTTCACGCGGGCGCATCTCGACGAAGCCATTCGTGAATTTAATAAGCGCACGCGCCGATTTGGCGGAATATAAAATAAGAGGGGTGCATCTTATATGAAAACAAGGCTGATTACCTCCGCGGTTGGAATTGCAATTTTATTCGCTGTTACGACGCTTTTTCATACACCAGTATTCGATTTGGTGATTGCCGCAATCTGTTTAATTGCCGTACATGAAATTTATAATGCATTTCAGCTTGAAAAAGCGGCATATATATATTGGAGCTTTGTTCCGTATACGCTGCTGGTAATGCTGTTCAATTTTTCGTGGGCGCGCATATTGCTTTTGCCGGCTTCGTATCTTTTTGTGGTTTACTTGGCGGTTTGCGTTATCCGCAACAGCAAAACCATCAATTTTGCAAAGCTTAGCGGCATGACAGTGCTTTCGGGCATCATTATTTTCTGCTTTTTCTCGTTTATCTATTTAAAGCGTTTGCTGCCCGCTGCGGATTATGGCTACGATGCCATTTATTTCATGTATCTGATTTTGGGCTTTTCCTGGGGCGGCGATTCTGCCGCGTATTTTGCGGGGCGCTTTTTCGGCAAGCATAAGCTAGCGCCGGTTGTCAGCCCAAACAAAACGGTGGAGGGCGCTGTGGGCGGCGTGCTTGGCAGCATGTTTATGGGCGTAGTTATTACGCTGATTTATTCGCTGGTATGCTATAAAGTATTGGGCTTGCCACTGAATGCGCTGGGCGTCGGCTTTTACTTTATGATTGCGCTTTTGGGTGCCTGTGCGTCCGTATTGGGCATTTTGGGCGATTTGCTGGCCTCGGCGGTCAAACGCCAATGCGGCATCAAGGATTACGGCACCATTTTTCCGGGGCACGGCGGCGTGCTGGACAGATTTGACAGCGTAATGTTTGTAGCGCCGTTTGTTTCCATTGTGGTTACCGTAGCGTTTTACTACTATGTGCGCTAATGGCTATATAAAAGCGGCTGCGCAGCTGGTTTTCGCTGCGTGTAGCGCAGCCATGCATTTTCACGCCCTATTTTGTGCCTTGCGCGCGTTGCGCATTCGGCAAGGCCGCCACGGCACAATTGCCAAGAAAGGAATGCATTTTCTTATGCCAAAAACCATTAC
>JAGPHI010000065.1 GCA_018055565.1 Oscillospiraceae bacterium
AACAAAATGTCTCTACCGGGAAAATGCATGCGCGCAAATGCGTAAGCTGCAAGCGACGCCAATATAATTTGCCCCACCGTAATACAAACGGCCACCAAAATGGTGTTTTTATAAAACAGCGCGAAATTCATTTTTTCCAAAACGGTTTGATAATTTGCAAAGCTCAGCGTTTCTGGCAGCCATGCGATGGGCAGCTTAAAGGTTTCCTGAAAGGTTTTAAACGAGGTGCACACCATCCAGAAAAACGGCAAAATCATAATGCCCGCACCCAAAAGCAAAATGCAATAATCAAACAGCATGGACGGGCTGAAGCGAAATCGTTTATTTTGCAGCGTCATAATTGTGTTCATTCCTTTCTGACGGCTCTTAATCATAATACACCCATTTTTTTTGCAGGGCAAACTGTATAATTGTGACTACAAGAATTAATCCAAACAGCACCACCGCCTGCGCGGAGGCCACGCCCATTTTCATTAAGGTAAATGCATTTTCAAAAATTCCATACACCAGCGATTTGCTGGCATCGACCACAGCGCCGCCCAACATTTGCCCGCCGGCTGCAAACATAAACACTATGTCAAACACTTTTAACGCGCCCATTACCGACATTGTCAAAAGGAAAAAAAGCGTAGGCGTTAAAATTGGCAGCGTAATTTTCCAAAAAATATTGCGGCCGTTTGCGCCGTCGAGCTTTGCGGCTTCTATCAGCTGCTCGGGAATATTTTGCATACCAGATAAAATGAACACCATATTATAGCCGATGCTACCCCAAATGCTAACCATGATGATCGCAGGCATAATAAAATTGGGGTCGCCCAGCCACGAGGGCTGTGGCAAACCAATGCTGCCTAAAAACAAATTGATTAAGCCATATTCGCTATTAAATATCCAGCGCCATACAATGGCAACAGCAGCCGCCATTGTGACATTGGGCAGATAATAAATAACGCGAAAAATGCCCTTGCCCACAATTTTTTTATTCAGTATATTGGCTAAAAATACGGCCAGTATCATTCCCAGCGGCACCGTGCCCAGCGTGTAATACAGGGTATTGCTTAGTGGCTGCAAAAGCGTGGCATCTTTAAAAATATCCACAAAATTATCAAAGCCGATAAAAATTTTTTCTCCAAGCCCATCCCAATTCATGAGCGATAGATAAAAGGAATACAAGATAGGCACAATCGAAAAAATCACCGTGCCGATTACAATCGGCGCCACAAATAAATAGCCGTTGATTGCCTCGGCGCGCTTGCTTGCATTATATCTGCGCTTATTTGCTATTGGCTCTTTGCGCATCATAACAAAATCCATTCCTTTCTGGGAAATTGGGCCGTTTCGGCAAAGCCGAATGCGCGTCGCTTTGATGCGCAAGGCACAAAATCCAGCGTGAAAGCAATTGCTTCACGCTAACCGTTCTTTTGTAGGCGGTAAGGTAACGAAATATTCCGCCATCTTTGTGCGAATAGCGCCGGAGTGCGCCCAAATGCAAAGCTTTTCGGCCCGCTATTTTGTACGCACCCCGGCGGTGTTTTATTTTGTCAGCTTGGCAATTTCTTCATTCATTAGTTTTTCGGCATCGGCTAAAGCGGTTTTAACATCTTTTGTGCCGTCCCAAACTTTCACGATTTCATCTGAGTAAAATTTACGCACAGAGTTGTTGTTGCCCTTGAAAGGAGGCAAAACCATGCCGTATTTAGACGCATCTACAAACGCCTTGGTGTTCAACGTTGCGGGGAAGTTTTCCAGCCATTTTTTATCTGCGCCGGAAAAGGCGGGAATAACCACTTCGGCCATTGCTTCCTGTGCTTCCTGTGTGGCGCAAAATTCAAGGAAAAGCTTGGTTTCTTCGGGATGCTTTGTGGAGGCTGCGCCCGCAAAACCCAAGCCGCTGATAACGCAAGCCTGCTTTGCTTTTTTCGGCAATGGTGCAATGCCCAAATTGTCGCCAAGCACCTCTGCATAATCCTTTACCGACCAAGAGCCACCAGAAATCATTGCAATTTTTCCCGCAAGAAACATTGTGTCGGGCGGGTTTTCGGTCATTTCAACGTTTGTGGGCGACACCTTATGTACGCTAATCATATCATACAGAAATTGAATTGCCTCTGCAGTTTCGGGGCTGTTTACTTTTACAGAGCCATCCGCGCCGGCCAGCGCGCCATTGTTTTGCAAGATGAAGTTGTTCATGCAGCCCTGCCCCGATGTGGTGGCGGGGAAGCCAAATGTCTCACCGGGCACCGTCAGCTTTTTGGCAGCCTCTAAAAATTCATCCCATGTCCAGTTATCGCTGGGATAAGCGACCTTCGCTTTATCGAACAGCGCTTTATTATAATAAATACCAATGGTGCTGTAATCCTTCGGCACAGCCATCAACTTGCCGTCCACGGTGAAAATCCCAGCCAGTGCAGCGGGGAAATTTGCAACATCAATGGCTTTTGCATCTACCGACGGCTGCAAATCCATAATCAGATTTGCCGATACAAATTCCGGCAATCTGTCGTTCATCCAAAACACATCTGGGCCCACGCCCGACGGTAAAGCCGTTTGCAGCTTTGTCCAATATTGGCCCCAGGGAACGATTGTGGGCACTACGGTGATATGCGGGTTTTTTGCTTCAAATAACTGCACAATTTTGTCCATGCTGTCTTTTTGAATCTCATCCCAATAATAGAAATTCAATTCCACTGGTTCTTTCTTTTCTGCAAGCGCGCTTGGGGCGGACGGTGCTTGTACTTCGGAGGCCGGCGCTTTCTGTGCGCAGGCGGCAAAAATACCGATGCTTAAGAGTGCTGCTGTTAAAAGTGCTACTAACTTTTTCATGACTGTCCTCCTGTTTTTATTGATAACGAATTTAAAGCCGCATGCCAAAATTCGTTCATCATCTTGTTTGCATACCCTTTTCTTTATTCTACTACAATTTGCTTGCTTATTTCTTGCCTAAATTTTTCCACATAAATTACTGTATTTTCCAGTCTTGACTGCTCGGCACAGTATGCCATGATATGGCTTTCTACCGAATGCGTAATGCTGGAGCGCACACTTTCTTGGCCGTTATCTTGCGTAAGCTGCTGCAAAAATTCCTTCATTAATCCAAAATCACCGCCGCCGTGCGCCCCATTGGTAATTTCAGGGGTAACGATTTCACTGATGTTTTGATCAAGCGGGCTGCTGGAAAAATAGGTAATTTCAATTTTATTGCGCCCATCATCACAGCGCAATTCGCCGTTTTCGCACATGATTTTTAATGTACGGCACATTTTATTGGTAAAGCCACTTAAATTAAAAGTTGCCGTAACCCCGTTTTTAAATTCAATAATGCTCGTTTGATGATCGCACACATCATTGTCGCAACGATACACACATCGTCCAAACGGGCTTGTTTGCAGCGCTGTTTTAATGCTTTGCTCGCTTTGCTCATGCGACACCACGCTGGCAGGCCAGCCCCCCGCTACGGGCAAATACATTTTTTCGGCGTCAAATCTGCAAGTATCACGCACGGTGCAATTGCAGCAATATGCTGTACTGCCCTGTGGTGCGTTTTTTTCAGTAAAATAGGTAAGCGCGCCGAACGAGCTGATTTTCTCGCATTCGCTATCTACCAACCAATATAAGATGTCCATATCATGGCAAGATTTTTGCATAATGATGGGGCTGCTTTCCGTGGACGAGCGCCAATTTCCGCGCACAAAAGAATGTGCCATGTGGAAATTGCCGATGTTTTCATTATGCTGAATCGTCACGATGCGTCCCAGTTTACCGTTATTTAAAATATTTTTAATTGCGCCGAAAAACGGGGTATAGCGCAGCACGTGACACACCACCACTTTGCGATTCAGTTTGCGCGCAAGCATTTCAATTTCAATGGTTTCTTTTGGGTTTGGCGAAACAGGCTTTTCTAATAAAACATCATAGCCCAGCTTTAGTGCTGCAATGCACTGCGTGTAATGATCTGTATCCATTGAAGCGATGATCACTGCGTTTGCAATTTTACCACATGCAAAAAAGTCTTCCACGCAGGCAAACACCTTCGTGTCATCCAAATGATACAGCGCTTGGGCTGTTGCGCGCCGTTGCGCATCGGGCTCCACCAACGCGCATAGCGTAGTGTCTTTATTTTCTGCAACATAATTTGCATAGATCGTGCCGCGTTGTCCTGCCCCGATTAATGCCACTGTTTTCATGGTATTTATCCATCCTTTCGGGTCTTAGTTTATTTGCTAAATTGCAGTGCCGCTTGTTTTGCACTGGTTTATTTGCGCAACATTGCATTAATGTTACGCAACTGTTTACTTGTATTGTAACATTTAGTATTTGAAATGTAAAGTGTTTTTTAAATTATTTATGAAAAACTTGACTTGTTTGTTGAAATATATTATAGTTATGTTGTTACGTTGTTGCGTAAATACTGTTTAACCCTGTATTTATTTTGATATGTGTGCAGAATTTTTTTGCGCTAGCTTTACGCAAATATTTTGCGCACACGTTCAGCTGCTTACAATAAATAAAACTTTGTGCATATGCACATTTATAAAAGGAAAGGATTTGTCGTTTTATGAGCAATATTCGTGATGTGGCAAAATTAGCCGGTGTATCCACTGCAACGGTTTCTCGCGTATTGAACAACATTACCACCTACAAAATAACCGCGGCTACTAAAGCCGGCGTGCTAGATGCCGCCATGCAGCTCGGCTACAGTATTGAAAAAAAGCCCACGCATGCTCCGCTAAAGGTAGGATGCGTACTTTGCGTTACCAAAAACAAATACACCGACAGCTATTTCACCTCCATCCTCAGCGGAATTGAAGAACAATTGAAGGCAGAAGGGCTTTCGCTTGCTTTTTTGAAAACATTGGATGAGCTGACAGATGAATACGAGCTATACAACACCTTTACCAAAGAATTGAGCAGCGTGATTTTAATGGAAACGCTGAACGACGAAACGTACGCCTTTATCAAAAGCAACGTGCGCCATTTGGTTGGCATTGATATTGAGCGCGATGATATCGACAATATCGGTTACGACCATTTCAAAGCCGCCGCACAAATAACCACCTATTTGATTAAGCAAGGGCATACAAAAATTGCTTTTGTCAGCGGTAGCGGCGAGGGTGGAGATGTAAAAAAAACACGGCGCTACGCCGGCTTTGCCGCAACGATGGCGCAGCATGGTCTTGCAGTAAATCCCGCATGGATTGCGGACTGTCAATGGAACGACACCTTGTGTATCGAACAAGTGAAACAAATGGCCGCGTTGCCCGATCGGCCAAGCGCCATTTTTGCCGGCAGCGATTTTATGGCAATGGCGGCATTGTCAGCATTATACAGCATTAACGTTAATGTGCCTTCTCAAATGGCTGTGATGGGTTTATCGGATATCGAACTTTCTAAATACTCTAATCCTCCGCTGTCCACCGTGCACATTCCCGCTAAAGAAATCGGTATGCTAGCAGTGAAAACCATTTTAGAGCGCATGCGCGGCGACACTTCGCCTCCAAAGCATATATTACTGCAAAGCGCTTTGGTCATCCGTGATTCCACCTAAATTAACACACCGCGCCCCGCGTGCTTTCACTAAAGAAAGCGCGCGGGGCGCGGTGTTTGTATGCTATTGCGCGGTTTATTTGCATGCAATTATTTTGCGATACAAAAGCGGCTGCAACAAAGGTTGCAGCCGCTTATGTTTTATCGCTTTTTTGCCGGAGCAAGCGGCTTTGAAAGCGGCCATACACCCTCTGGATGCATTTCGCCAAACAGTGTGCCCGCGCAAACGCACATTTACTGCATATGCCCTTTTTCGTCCTGCGCTTTAATGGCGCGCGACGAAACCACCAAAAGCAAAATGCACGTATAAATGCCGATATTTAAAATAAAGGGTAAGCGCATGTTGATTTCAGATAGCTTGCCGATAATCGCGCCAAAGGGCGCTGTGAATGCCAGCGTTATTACAAACATTAAGCCCAGTGTGCGTGCGCGCTCCTCCTCGCTGACAAAAATGGTCATCAGCGAATCCTGACGCGGGATAAATAGCGCCCATGAAAATGCATCCAGCAAAACATACACCAGCAATAGCCAAAGCGACGCGCCTGTGGCCACCACCAGCACTACAT
>JAGPHI010000066.1 GCA_018055565.1 Oscillospiraceae bacterium
TAAACCCTGCGCTGAAAGCAAACGCTTTCAAATTTGTTAATTTGCAGGCCGATACCTGCATTAAATAAATGGGTTAAAATAGCGCGAATGATTGATAAATACGCTTACACCAAGCGTTGTTAAAAAGATGGCGGCGCAAAGCAGCATGGCGCTTTTATCCGCAGCCGTAAGTGGCTTAGTGGAATACCATGTGCGCTTTTTGTACTTGCCAAACGAGCGCAAATCCATCGCGTTTGAAATCAGCTCGATACGGTCCAGCGTGGAGAAAATCAGCGGTACGCATACGCTCATGATATTTTTACATCGCGTAAAAAACTTTTCCTTTTTAGAAAAATCCAGCCCGCGGCTTTGCTGCGCCAGGGAAATATCGTTATAATCGCGGATTAAATCCGGAAAATAGCGCAGCGTCAGCGATACTGCGTATGCTGCCTTATAGCTCACGCCCACACGGCTGATGCTGGCGGCAAATTCGCTGGGATGTGTGGTTAAAAGAAAAATCATGCCAAGCGGCACCACAGACGAATATTTTAAAAGCTTTGTAAATTGAAACAAAAGCTGCTCTTGCGTAATCACATAATTGCCAAAAATCGTAAACAAATCGTGCCGCGTGCCATAAATTTTCACGCCCTCCAGCGGGCTAAAAATAAACGTCAGCAAAAAATTGCTTAGTAAAAAGAATGCCACATAAATCAGCATAATTTTAATTTGCGAAAATTTTAGGCCCGACATGCGAAACATCACCACCGAAAACACCAGCACAAACAAGATGCAGCGGATATCGTAGGAAAACATTACGGCAAAGGTTAGGCATAAAAACGAAACCAGCTTTGTCAGCCCCGAAAGGCGAAAGATAAAATTGTCGCGCTCAACATAATCAAACAGCTTTGCTTTCATTTGCTGCGTTCCTCCCTCTCGTAATTGATGAAGTGCTGCACAAATGCGGATGGCTCCGGCAAGCAGGCCTTTTGCGCCAGCTCGTAAAGCGAGGTAATCTTTAAATTGGCGCGTGCGGTAATATCTTCATTTGTTAAAATCTCCACCGCGCTGGCATCGCCAATTTTTTCGCCGTTTGCAATTACGATGGCGTGCTGTGTATATTCCAGCATCAAATGCATGTCGTGCGTGATCAGCAGAATGGTTACACCTTGCCGATTGAGGCTTTCCAAAAAGCCCATAATTTCGGAATAATGGCGATAATCCTGCCCGGCGGTGGGCTCGTCCAAAATCAAAAGCCGCGGGTTTAGCACCAGCATTGACGCAATGGTCACACGCTTTTTTTGCCCATAGCTTAGCGCCGATATCGGCCAATCCTTGAAAGGGGCAAGCCCGCAGATTTTCAGCACCTGCGCCACACGTGCCTGCGTTTCGTCCTCAGCCACGCCGCGTATGCGCAAACCAAAGGCCACTTCGTCAAAAATCATGGCCTTTGAAATCATCTGATTGGGGTTTTGCATCACAAAACCAATTTTTGCCGCGCGCTCCTTGATGGTTTGCCCCGCAAGGTTTTCGCCGTCTAAATAAATGTTGCCGGACGCAGGCTCAATAAAGCCGCAAATGGCTTTTGCCAGTGTGGATTTGCCCGCGCCGTTTGTGCCCACAATGCTTACCATCTCGCCCGCGTGAATTGAAAAACTGATATTTTTCAAGATATCGCGTTTTTTGGTGTAGGCAAAGCACAAATTTTCCACGCGCAATATCTCGTTTTGCTCGGGCGTATCTTGCAATGTGGTGCCGCGCTTTTGCCATGTTGCCAGCTTATCGCACAGGCCGTTTAAGCAAATGGTGTTGATGTGCGCGGGTAAAAGCGGCGGCGTAATTGCTGCGCCGGCATATTTTAGCGCGGCGATATATAGCGGCTCGCGTATGCCCATCGAGGGCAAAAGGTTGGTGCTTAAAAGCTCGGCTGGGGTAGTGTCTGCCACAATGCGGCCGTTTGCCACGGCGATAATGCGGTCCACCTCGCAATACAGCACATCCTCGATGCGATGTTCAATAATCACCACGGTTTTTGCAAGCTGCTTTTGGATATCGTCAATCAATGCAATGGCGGTTTTGCCAGTGGCGGGGTCTAAATTAGCCAGCGGCTCGTCAAATAATAAAATGGGCGCGTCGTCCACCATCACACCCGCAAAAGAAACGCGCTGCTTTTGCCCGCCCGACAGCTCAAACGGCGAGGAAGCCAAAAGAGCGCCCATATCCACCATATCGGCCACGCGCTGCACAGCGGCTTTCATTTCCGCTTGCGGCACACAGTCGTTTTCGAGCGCAAAGGCAATGTCCTCGCCCGCGGTGATGCCGATAAATTGCCCGTCTGCATCCTGCAAAACCGTGCCCACCAGCTTAGAAAGCGCAAACAGGGTGGAGCTTTGCGTTTCAACATCCCCCACCTTGCAGCTGCCGGTGATATGGCCTTTATACGAAAACGGAATCAGCCCGTTGATACAATGCCCCAAAGTGGATTTGCCGCTGCCCGACGGCCCCACAATCAACACCTTTTCGCCCTCATAGATCGTAAGGTTGATATCGTGCAGCGTAGGCTCGGCCTGGCTAAAATATTGAAAACTAAAATTTTCAAAACAGATTACCGCTTTTTTATCCAAACTGGTATCCTTCCTTTCGCAAAGCGTTTGTGCGCGCAAGCACAGGACGGAATACGCCGCCCTGCGTCTGCCGTGGCTTAATCATACACAATGCGCGGCGCGCGGCGTATCGACACTTGCCACGATGTGCCCGTGCCCACATTATATGCTTTGGCAAAGCTGCCCTGATTAATGGCCACCGCCATGCAATCTAAGCTGTTTACATACACCAGCGCTTCGCCGATAGAAACATCCGCAAAGCTTTTGGCATACACCAAAATGTTTTTATACAGCGTTCTCGTGTCGTTTGTAATGGTAATTTCCACGCGTTTGCCGTGCGTAATGCCAAGCTCGGCAAAAAGCGTGCGGGGAATATTCGTCCACAGGCTGCCAAAGCGCACGTCTAATACGTCGATGGTGCCGCTAACGCATTCGTTTTCGTGCAGCGCGGGTATCACCGGCAATTCGATAACGCTTTCGGTGTCTACCAAAGGCCCAATTTCTTCAAACGTAATTTTGCCGCTGGCAAGGCGCGCGCCCGTATAGGCGTAAATGTCGCGCCCGTGAAAGGTATAGCTTTCGCCGGAGTTTGGCAAGCGATTTACCGTTTCGTCTATAATGCGCGCCACGGCAATGCCGCGCATGCGTTTAATGTGCGTTAGCGTGCCGTTGTCGGGCGTAAGGATGTATTGCCCGTCACAGGTTTTCACGGCGATGCTGCGGCGTGTAGAGCCCACGCCCGGGTCAACCACGCTGACAAATACGGATTGCGCAGGCCAATAGCTCACCGTTTGAATCAAACGATACGACGCTTCCCACACATTATACTGTGGGATTTCGTGCGTAAGGTCCGACACCTTCAAGGCCGAATCCACGCCGTAAGCAACGCCATACATGGCGCTAACAGCGCCGTCCACTGTGCCAAAATCCGTTTGCAAAACCAAATGATTCATATTGCACCTTTCCTCACTCTTTCGCTAAAATAACAGGCTTATACTGTATATTATAAAACGGAAATCCCATCGTGTAAAGAAAATCGCATAAAGATTTTTTGCTTTGCAAAACAACTTTCTCTTTCTTGACTTTATGCGTAAATATCGGTATAATACTTTATAAACATGATGACTGAGGAAGTAATCGCAAAAATGTTCGTTTCACAGAGAATGAGCGCACGGGCACATACAGCGTTGCAGGTTAGCGCGCGGTATCGGCCTTAGGCTGGAAGCGCTCAAAGCGGGCTTTGCGCCGAAGTTCCCTCACGAGTGGTTTTGCTGAACGCAATTGCAATTAGGCAAAAACGGTTCGCCGCCGTTATCGCGCAAAAGAGTGTTTGCTCTTACAGGCTTTGCCATTGCGGCGCAGCCTTTGGCAAAAATATGGGTGGTACCACGGAGTGTAATTATGCTTCGTCCCTATGATTAGGGGCGAAGCTTTTTTGTTTTTGCCCCATCGCATATCGCAGCGGGCAGGGGCTTTTGCTTTGCCCAACACATTTCATCAGTGGAGGTATATCAATGAAAGAAGCTTTACAAGGCATCAAAACCGAGGCCGAAGCGCTGATTCACGCGGCCGAAAGCGCCGCATGCGTGGAGGAACTGCGCGTGCGCTTTCTGGGTAAAAAAGGCGAATTAACGGCTATTTTAAAGCAAATGGGCGCGCTTTCGGCAGAGGAGCGCCCCGTAATCGGCGCGCTTGCAAACGAGGTGCGCGAGGGCATCGACGCAAAAATCCGTGAGCGCTCAAAGCAGCTTGACGCGGCGCTTTTAAACCTGCGCCTTGCAAGCGAGCGCATGGACGTTACCCTGCCTGGCCAAACGCCAAAGCGCGGCAAGCGCCATCCGTTTGAGCTGGTGCTCGGCGAGATGAAAGAGATTTTCCTCGGCATGGGCTTTAGCGTGGTAGCGGGGCCGGAGGTAGAGTATGATCATTACAATTTTGAAATGCTCAATATGCCCAAAAGCCATCCCGCGCGCGACACGCAAGACACATTTTATATCACCGAAAACGTGCTTTTGCGCACGCAAACAAGCCCCATGCAAATCCGCACAATGGAAAAGCAAAAGCCGCCCATTCGCATTATCTGCCCAGGGCGCGTGTATCGCTCGGATGCTGTAGACGCAACCCATAGCCCCATTTTTCATCAAATTGAGGGCCTTGTGGTGGATGAAGGCATTACGTTTAGCGATTTAAAGGGCACATTAGAAATCTTTATCAAGCAGCTTTACGGCGAGAACACAAAGGCGCGTTTTCGCCCGCACCATTTCCCGTATACAGAGCCGTCTGCCGAAATGGACATGAGCTGCTTTAAATGCGGCGGTAAGGGCTGCCCCTTATGCAAGGGCGAGGGCTGGATTGAAATTTTGGGCTGCGGCATGGTGCACCCGCAGGTGCTGGAAAACTGCGGCATCGACAGCGAAAAATATACGGGCTTTGCGTTTGGCGTTGGGCTAGAGCGCATTGCCATGATGCGCTATGGCGTGGATGATATGCGCTTATTTTATGAAAACGATTTGCGCTTTTTAAAGCAGTTTTAATGTTTTGCGGCGTTAGCAAAGGCTTATGCGGCTTTGCCGCGGCCAAAAGCGCACCATGCGCCCGCTAAAGGCGCATGCGTAATCTTAACTGCACAAAGCGGGTTTCACACAGATAGAAGGGAATGACAAACGATGAAAATGCCATTAAATTGGGCAAAAGACTTTGCCGATTTTTCGTGCACACCGCACGAATATGCCGAGCGCATGACCATGAGCGGCAGTAAGGTAGAAGGCTTTGCATGCGAAGCCGATTCGATTAAAAATGTAGTGATAGGCAAAATCTTGTCTATCACCGCACACCCCGATTCCGACCATATGGTAATTTGTATGGTAGATGTGGGCGAGGCAGCACCCGTGCAAATTGTAACGGGCGCGGCCAATTTGCAAGTGGGCAACCTTGTGCCCGCGGCCTTGCATGTGGCAAAGCTGCCGGGCGGCGTAGAAATCCGCAAGGGCAAGCTGCGCGGCGTAGAAAGCTGCGGCATGCTGTGCAGCTTGTCGGAATTGCAGCTTACCACACACGATTTCCCAAATGCCATTGAAGATGGCATCTTGGTGCTGGACGAAGAATGGCCTGTTGGCACAAACGCCGCCAAAGCGCTTGGGCTTGACGATGTGTCGGTAGAATTTGAAATCACGCCAAACCGCCCGGATTGCCTTTCGGTAAGGGGCCTTGCGCGCGAGAGCGCCGCCACCTTTGGCGTGCCGTTTCAAGACCATATCCCCACGGTACAAGAGGGCAAAGGCGATATCGGTGCGCTTTTGCGCGTAAAAGTGGAGGATGGCGTTTTATGCAGCCGCTATGCCGCCGCAATGGTAGAAAACGTGCGCATTAAGCCAAGCCCCCGCTGGCTGCGCGAGCGTTTACGCCTTTCGGGCGTGCGCCCCATCAACAATATTGTGGATATCACAAACTACGTCATGCTTGAATATGGGCATCCGATGCACGCGTTTGACTACGCCTATGTAAACGGCGGGGCCATCAC
>JAGPHI010000067.1 GCA_018055565.1 Oscillospiraceae bacterium
CACCGAGCAAGCCAGCAGCGTGGAAGAGCTTTCCGCCACAATTGCGCAGATTACCGAGCAGGTAAACCAAAATGCGCAAAATTCCGTTAATGCCAATCATATGGCAGATTCCACCACAAATTCTATTAGCAAAAGCAACGCGGATATGCAAAACCTTATGCACGCAATGAGTGATATCAACGAAAAATCGGCCGAAATTAGTAAAATCATCAAAACCATTGAGGATATTGCATTCCAAACCAATATCCTTGCGCTAAACGCGGCTGTAGAGGCTGCGCGCGCAGGCGCCGCGGGCAAAGGCTTTGCCGTGGTGGCAGACGAAGTGCGCAATTTAGCCACAAAATCCAGCGAAGCTGCCAAAAACACCACAGCGCTTATTGAAGCATCGGTTAGTGCAATTAATGACGGCGTGGCCATCGCCGATAAAACCGCGCGAGAGCTTTTGCAAGTAGTAGAGGATTCAAAAACCTCTGCAACGCTCATTGCCGAAATCACCAGTGCCACATCCGAGCAAGCATCCTCTTTGATGCAAATTGCGCAGGGTATCGACCAAATTTCTGCCGTGGTGCAAACCAATTCTGCCACTTCCGAGCAATCGGCGGCAGCGTCCGAAGAGCTTTCCGGCCAGGCCAATTTGATGAAAGATTTGATTGCCAAATTCCGCTTAAAAGATGGCTCTACTGCAAGGGTATAGCCGCAGGCTTGCTAAAGCCAATTGTGTGCTTTATGCAAACCAATAACGCGATACCGTAGGGAACGGTCTTGACCGTTCCGACGCCTCATCACATCCGAATAGTATAAACCAATAACGCGATGCTGTAGGGAACGGTCTTGACCGTTCCGACGCCTCATCACACCCGCATAGTATAAACCAACAACGCCGATGTTGTAGGGAACGGTCTTGACCGTTCTGGTGCGTCATCACACCCGAATATTTTAAACCAACAACGCCGATGCTGTAGGGAACGGTCTTGACCGTTCCGACGCTCATCACATCCGAATAGTATAAACCAATAACGCGATACCGTAGGGAACGGTCTTGACCGTTCCGACGTGTCATCACACCCGAATAGTATAAACCAACAACGCGATACCGTAGGGAACGGTCTTGACCGTTCCGACGCATCCTTGCAGCCTAATTTATATAAACCAATAACGCGATGCTGTAGGGAACGGTCTTGACCGTTCCGGCGCATTTGAATTTCATGATTTGTATTCGCTTGCAGTTAATACAAATAATCCTTGCATTTTCTTAGCTTTTATGATACACTATTAAAGCCGCATGGTTTGGGCATCTAAGTGACGTTTACGTCCGCCTACTGGTCCAGCGAGACTTATAAAATGAGGGTTTACAATGTACGCAGTTATCGTTACAGGCGGTAAGCAGTACCGCGTGGAAAAAGGCGACGTCATTTATGTCGAAAAGCTCGAGGTAAATGCCGAGGACGCTATCAGCTTTGACACTGTTTTGGCAGTGGGCGAAGATGGCAAGGTAAAGTTTGGCACTCCTACTGTTAAGGGCGCTAAGGTTACCGGCAAAGTCGTAAAAAACGGCAAAGGCAAAAAGATCAACATTCTTACCTACCGTCCCAAAAAGGACAGCATGCGTAAGATGGGGCATCGTCAGCCGTATACCAAAATTGAGATTACCGATATTGTCGGTTAAGTAGGAGGGGTTTTGAATGGCACATAAAAAAGGCGTAGGCTCTACTAAAAATGGTCGCGATTCCGCTGCACAGCGCTTGGGCGTTAAGCGCGGCGACGGCCAATTCGTACTCGCCGGCAACATCCTTGTTCGTCAGCGCGGTACCCATATTCATCCGGGCGAAAACGTAGGTCGCGGCAGCGACGACACCTTGTTTGCTCTTACAGACGGCAAGGTCAGCTTTGAGCGCGTTGGTCGCGACCGCAAAAAGGTCAGCATAAAGCAATAATCTTTAGAGCCGGGCCGTTTGGCTCGGCTTTTTTTGTCGAAAAAGAATAGGAAATGGAATATGTTTATAGATATTGCCAAAATAAGTGTACGCGCGGGCAGCGGCGGTAATGGCGCGGTGTCGTTTCACCGCGAAAAATATGTAGCGGCAGGCGGGCCAGACGGTGGCGACGGCGGGCGCGGCGGCAACGTAGTGTTTAAGGCAGACGATAATTTGTCTACCTTGATGGATTTTCGTTATAAGCGCAAATATACGGCGCCTGCGGGCGAAGCGGGCGGCGGCAAACGATGCAGCGGCAAAGCCGCCGAGGATTTAATCATCCGTGTGCCGCGCGGCACCGTGGTGCGCGATGTGGCAACGGGCCTAATTATGGCGGATATTTCGGGCGATGAGCCCGTTGTTATCGCGCGCGGTGGGCGCGGCGGCTGGGGCAACTCGCATTTTGCCACACCCACAAGGCAAATTCCGCGCTTTGCAAAGCCTGGCACACAGGGCGAAGCGTTTGATTTGCGTCTTGAATTAAAGCTGATTGCCGATGTGGGCTTAATCGGCTTTCCCAATGTGGGCAAAAGCACCATTCTTTCCGTTATCAGTGCTGCGCGCCCTAAAATTGCCAATTATCATTTTACCACGCTGTCTCCCGTTTTGGGCGTTGTGTCGGTAGGGCCGGAGGCCAGCTTTGTGGCGGCGGATATCCCAGGCCTTATCGAGGGCGCGGCCGAGGGCATTGGCCTCGGGCACGATTTTTTGCGCCATGTAGAGCGCTGCCGCTTGCTTTTGCATGTGGTGGATGTGTCCGGCAGCGAAGGGCGCGAGCCAAAAGAGGATTTTGCGCTCATTAATAAAGAACTGGCCGATTTTTCGCCGGAGCTTGCCAGCCGCGACCAAATTGTGCTTGGCAACAAATGCGATATCGCATCCGCAGAGCAAATTGCGGATTTTCAAGCATATGTGGAGCAGCAAGGGCTTGTATTTTTGCCGGTTTCAGCGGCTACCAATAAAGGGCTGGAACCGCTTGCGGGCCTTGTGTATCAGCGCTTGCAGGCGCTGCCGCCTGTTGTGCGCTTTGAGCCAAACTATGTGCGCCCCGAGCCAAAGGAAACCGATTCGCGCGCGTTCACCGTTACCAAATGCGAGGACGGCTCTTTTGCCATTGATGCACCGTGGCTGGAGCGCATTTTAGAGGGCAGCGATGTAGACGACTATGAAAGCTTGCAATATTTTCAGCGCCAGCTGGCGGATTCCGGCGTGTTAGAAGAGCTGGTTGCGCTTGGCGTTGTTGAGGATGACACGATTCGCATTGGCGAATATGAGTTTGATTATGTGTTCTAACAGTAATTTGTAGGGGGCGTTTTCTTGCTTTTGGAAGCGGATAGTAAAATCGATATTCACGAACAATCGCCCATTTCTCTTGCGTTTGTGGGCGACGGCGTGTTTGAACTTTTGGTGCGCTCGCGCTTAGTTTCCACTACGCGCTTAGTGCCCAATCAATTGCATTCTAAATCGGTCAGCTATGTATGCGCGCGCGCACAAAGCGAAGCGCTAAACGGCATTATGCCAATGCTTACCGAAGCCGAGCAAGGCATTGTGCGCCGTGGTAAAAACGCCAGCAAGGCCACCGTGGCCAAAAACGCCTCCTGTGAGGAATATCGCGCATCCACAGCCCTTGAAACGCTTTTTGGGCATTTGTATCTCACCAATCAAAATGCTCGTCTTATGGAAATTTTTGAATATATTTGGGCACATCACGGCGAAAAGGCGGAACGATAAATTACGAAAGCCCCTATGATTCACAATCATAGGGGCTGTTCTGGGTTTTGATTAGTTGCAGTTTTTGCTGCTTTTGTTGGAAGAAGAATTGCTGGTTTTGCTGTCGCTGGCGCCAGTGGATTTGGTTTGCGTGGTTTTGTTCTGGCTCTTTTGCTCAGAAGCGCTTGTGGTTTTGTTGGATGTTTTGTTAGACGTTTTGTTGGATGTTTTGTTCGATGCGGATTTGGCAGATTTCTTGTTGTCCATGTTTTCTTTCTCCTTTTATCATTTGATACGATATGATGCGAGAGCTCACTGCGAAATAATCGGGCGAATTCTCTTTCATAGTATCTGCCGCTTTTTGAAAGGATATTCAAAAAACTATAATCTGTCTATAAAAATGGGGGATACAGATGTCTTATTTTGAACAGCGCGAGCGCGCTTTACTGGGCGATGCATATGACGTGCTGTATACCGCAAAGCAAGGCGTGTGCCGCGGCCTCACGGTGAACACCTTGCGCATGCCGCCAAAACAGCTGCATACGGCGATTGCCTTGCTTAGCCCATCGCCGTTTTGCGAAAATGCATTTGCCATTACCGACGATGCGTTTCGGGCAGGGCAGCACCCATATCACCATGCGGGTGCTTATTACGTGCAAGAGCCCAGCGCCGCTGCGCCAGCCGCCCTTTTGCAGGTGCAAAAAGGGGACAAGGTGCTCGATGTTTGCGCCGCGCCCGGCGGCAAATCGGCACAGCTTGCGGCGGCACTTGGCGGGAAAGGGCTTTTGGTAGCCAATGAATTTGTGGCCGCGCGTGCCGCAATTTTAAAAAGCAATCTTGAACGTATAGGCGCATGCAATGCAGTTATACTAAACACAGACACTGCGCATCTTGCAAAAGCCTTTCCGCTGTATTTTGATAAAATTTTGGTAGATGCGCCGTGCTCGGGCGAGGGCATGTTTCGCAAGGAGCCGCAAGCCGTGGCGCAGCATAGCGAAGCATTGGTGCACTCGTGCGCTGCGCTGGGCGCAGAAATATTGGATAATGCCGCAGCTTGCCTTGCGCCGGGCGGCACAATGGTATATTCCACCTGCACTTTTTCTGCGCAAGAAAACGAAGCGCAAATCGGCGCGTTTTTACGCCGACACACAGATTTTTATATTGTGCCGTGTGCAGTGGATTTTGGCACCAATGGCGAGCACGCGCGCAGCGCGCCCTATGATTTTTCTTGCGAATTTGCGCGGCGCATTTATCCGTGCCACGGCGGCGAGGGGCATTTTATGGCCAAGCTTTGCCGCAAAACAGATGATGATGCAAATACCACCAGCGCGCCGTGCACCGCCAAAGCAGCGCGCCGCGCACAAAGGGCAGGGCAAAGCGCACAAAACAGTAAGCCCGAGCCTTATGCAAAGGCGTTTTTGGCGCAATATTTTCCAAAGCTTACGGCGTGCACATTGCTGCAACACAATGCGGCGATTTACCTTTTGCCCGATACACCGCTGCCCGATTTTGCAAATCTGCATCTGCTTTGTGCGGGGGTTTTGGCGGGCAGCCTTGTAAAAAATCGGTTCGAGCCATCACATGCATTGTTTATGGCGTATGGCGCGCTTTGCGAAAACCGCGAAATGCTGACGCTACATGACACCCGCACGCTTGCGTGGCTGCGCGGTGAAGAAATTGATGCCCTTACCGCCAAAAATGGCTATGCGGCCGTTTTGGTGGATGGAATGCCAATCGGTTTTGGAAAGATTAGCGGCGGCAAAGTAAAAAATCATTATCCAAAAGGCTTGCGCAATTTGAAATAATATGTGCAATATGGTATAATAACTGCATCGCAGTTATTATTGGCCATGTGGCTCTGCCACGGCCATTTTAATCAAAAGCGCCGGCCAAAGGCCGATGCGCGATTATACCATATCCTGCGGATATGGTATAATAACCACTGTGTGGTTATTATACCATTATGTCTCCACTCGCAGAGCTCGGGGATGACAAGTACACCATATCCTGCGGATATGGCATAATAACCACACAGTGGTTATTATTGGCCATGTGCCTTTGCCACGGCCATTTGATTCAAAAGCACCCGCCAAAAGTGGATGCGCAAAGCCGAGTATGTTAAAAACGAGCAGCAATATGCTCTCGCGATAATTTTGGGAGGTTTCTGATGTCAGGACATAGTAAATGGAACAATATCAAGCGCAAAAAAGAGAAAACCGATGGGCAAAGGGCCAAGATTTTTACAAAAATTGGCCGCGAAATGACCGTTTGTGTTAGAACAAGCGGTGGCGACCCCAATGTCAACAACAAGCTGCGCGATTTAATCG
>JAGPHI010000068.1 GCA_018055565.1 Oscillospiraceae bacterium
ATGATGAATCGCCGCGCCGCCGAGCTTGGCATGACGCACACGCATTTTATCAACGCCTGCGGCCTTGACGAGCCAGGACATTATTCCAGCGCACGTGATGTGGCATTGATGTCGCGCGAGCTGTTAAAGCACAAGGATGTGCTAAAATACACAAATATTTGGATGGATTCGCTGCGCGGGGGCGCAACACAGCTTGTAAATACCAATAAGCTTTTAAAAAGCTATTCCGGCATCACAGGCCTTAAAACAGGTACCACAGGGCAGGCAGGCCGCTGCATTTCTGCCACGGCAGAGCGCGAGGGCATGGGGCTTGTTGCGGTGGTGCTGGGCGGTGTAACCAGTGAAGAGCGCTTTACAGCGGCGATGGAGATGCTGGATTATGGCTTTGCCAATTACGAAGCGGTGGCCTTTCCGCCCGTGGCCGGTGCCGCCACAAGCCTGCCTGTAGCGCTTGGCGCTGAAAAGGAAGTGGCGCTGGTATACCACACGCCCGAAAAGGTGCTGGCCAAAAAAGGCAGCGGCGCAAGCCTTTGTGCCACGCTTACGCTGCCGCAAAAGCTGTCTGCACCTGTGCAAAGCGGTGTAGAGGTGGGCGCAGTAACGCTGAAAAGCGGCGAAACCGTGATTGCTTCTTACCCCATTGTAACGGCAAAATCGGTGGATAAGATGGATTTCAACACTGGCATCAAGCTGCTTTTTGACGCGCTTACAGCACTGTAATTGATTTTTTATTTTACAAGAAAGAGGTTTGCACCAATCGGCTGCAAGCCTCTTTCGCTTGTGCCAATCAAACACATAAATTTTATCACTTGTCGGCTTGACAGTTTGCCCCCTTTCCTATATATTTAGTATAGAACAAATTTACATTTGCGAAAGACAAGGATAGGGCAAAAGCTTGAAGGCCATGCTTTCAAGCTTGGGCTTTGCAGGCAGCTTTTTCAAATAAGCAATTTTTGCAAAAGAATATTGTTTTTTGTAAAGCAGCCGCAATCCCTCGGAAAGGAAAGAATGTTACTATGAGCGTTCGTTTTAACGATAAACACCTAAAAGGCTTTGTGTCCGCAAGCGAATTTACCGCGATTTATCCGCAGGTGCAGCTTGCGCATACACAATTATTGGAGAAAACAGGCCCCGGCAATGATTTTCTTGGCTGGGTAGATTTGCCCGAAAATTATGATAAAAACGAGTTTGCGCGCATTGTAAAAGCGGCCGAAAAAATCCGCAAAGATTCTGCGGTGCTCGTTGTAATCGGCATCGGCGGCAGTTATCTTGGCGCACGTGCGGTGATAGAGGCTGTAAAAGGCACTTTGTACAATTGCACTTGCAAGGATACGCCGCAGATTTTTTATTGCGGCAATTCCATTAGCTCTGGCTATTTAAAAGAGGTGCTCGCGGCGTGCGAGGGCAAGGATATCAGCGTTAATATTATTTCCAAATCCGGCACCACCACGGAGCCGGCGGTGGCTTTCCGCATTTTTAAAGAGCTTTTAGAAAAAAAATATGGCAAAGACGGCGCAAAAGCGCGCATCTATGCCACCACCGATAAGGCGCGCGGCACGCTGAAAGAGCTTGCCGACAAAGAAGGGTATCAAACCTTTGTTGTGCCCGACGATGTGGGCGGGCGATATTCGGTGCTGACGGCGGTTGGCCTTTTGCCCATCGCGGCGGCTGGCATCGACATTGATGCGCTGATGCGCGGCGCACAAAACGCGCGCGCGGCCTTTGCCGCATGCACCCCCCAAAACGATTGCTATCGTTATGCCGCTGCGCGCAATATCCTGTATCGCAAGGGCAAAAGCGTAGAGCTTTTGGCCGCATACGAGCCTAATTTCACCATGATGAACGAATGGTTTAAGCAGCTTTACGGCGAAAGCGAGGGCAAGGACTGCAAGGGCCTTTTCCCCGCAAGCGTTGTGTTCTCCACAGATTTGCACTCAATGGGCCAATTTGTGCAGGATGGCGCGCGCATTATGTTTGAAACCGTTGTGGATATCCAAGCGCCCACCGAAGAGCTTTTTATTGAAAAAAGCGCCGATAATTTTGACGGGCTGGATTTCCTTGCGGGGCAAAACATGAGCATTGTAAACCGCAAGGCTATGCAGGGCACTATATTGGCACACACCGAAGGCGGCGTGCCCAATATCCTGTTAGAGGTAGATGCGCTGGATGCCGAAAACATTGGCTATCTTGTGTATTTCTTTGAAAAGGCTTGCGCCATTTCCGGCTATATGCTGGGTGTAAACCCGTTTGACCAGCCCGGCGTGGAAAGCTACAAGAAAAACATGTTCGCGCTGCTTGGCAAGCCCGGCTACGAGGCCGAAAAGGCGCGCCTTGAAGCCCAATTACAGTAACCACACCGGATGGTGTTAAAATAAAGGAGGTATTCCTATATGATTAAACTGATCGTTGGCGGCAAAGGCTCCGGCAAAACCAAAGCTATGATTGACATGATCAATTCCGCTGCGAAAACTACTCCCGGCAATATCGTGTGCATTGAAAAATCCATGAAGCTCACTTATGATATTGACCATGCGGCACGTCTGATTGACGTAGACGAATACAAAATCAACGGCTATGCCATGCTGTATGGCTTTGTGGCAGGCATTTTGGCAGGCAACTACGATATCGTTGAGGTTTATATCGACGGCGTTTTAAAAATCGGCAATCAGGATATCGACGGCCTTGCAAAGCTTTTGCAGGATTTGGATGTTTTGGCTGGCGAAAACATTAAGCTGGTGCTTACGGTATCGCAAGATCAGCAGCTTTTACCCGAAGGCGTTAAACAATATCTCTAATCGCGGTGCGCGGCGGGTAATGGGCAAAAAGCAGAAGTCCGTTGGCGGGGGCTTGCCCCCGCCAATTTTATTGTGCTTTCGCCTAAAAATTCACGCTTGACATTTTATACAATTGCGGTTATAATAATTTAGCAACCTTTGAGGATAGAATTATGCTGTTAGACATTCGCAAAATTTTCAATACCTATGATGCCCCCGTTAAGCACAGCCTTACGGTGGATTTAAGCAAAGCGGATTTTCAAGGTTACACAGTGCCCACACCCGCAAGTGTACAGGCAGTGCTTTCACTGGATGGCAGCGTTTTGTCGCTGGACATCAGCGTGCATGCTGTGCTTTGCGCCGATTGTGCCCGTTGCACAGACCCCTTAACGCAAACGATAGAAACGCATCGCGTTTATCTGTTGCGCAAAGAGGATATGCTGATGGAAGACACGGAGCTTACCTTTACCCCTGACGGCAAGCTGGATTTGCAAGAGCTTGCATATACCGAGCTGGTGCTTGAAGTTCCCACAGTGCTGCTGTGCAGCGATACCTGCGAAGGGCTTTGCCCGGTTTGCGGCCAAAAAAAAGCGCTTGGATGCTCTTGCGCGGTTTCGGCTGTGGACGAAAGGCTTACAATATTGAAACAACTGCTATAGTTTTTATTAACTATTTCGTAGTGATTCACACATGAGGAGGTGCTTAAAATGGCAGTACCAAAGAGAAAAGTTTCCAAGGCGAGACGTGATAAAAGACGTTCCTCTGTGTGGAAGTTGACTGCGCCCACACTGGCAAAGTGCACACAGTGCGGCGAATATAAACTTCCCCATCAAGTATGCGGCAATTGCGGCTACTACAAGGGCAAGGAAGTCATTAAAAAGGAAGCGTAATCTTCCTTAATCGCAAAAGGGGAGGGAGTAATCCTTCCCCTTTTATTTTTCATTTACGCGCCAGCGCTTTCGCGTGCATACTTTGGCATGCAAAAGCGGCGATATTCTATCATGCAATGCAGCGGAAAGGCAGGGCCTTTTATGGCAGTAAAAATACAAGATGTGGAAAAGGGCTCTCCGGCGGCTGCCGCAGGGCTAAAGGCAGGCGCCACGCTGTTAAGCGTGGATGCAAACGAAATTAACGATATGCTGGACTATGGCTTTTACACCCAGCACGAAAAGCTGGATTTAGCCGTCATGCAAATGGGCAAGCTGTCGTACCTGCACATCGAAAAGCAAGAGCAGCAGGATTTGGGCTGTGTGTTTGAAAGCTATTTGATGGACAAAAAGCATAGCTGCAAAAACCATTGCATGTTCTGCTTTATAGACCAAAACCCTAAGGGCATGCGCGAAACCATTTATTTTAAAGATGACGACGAGCGTTTATCCTTTCTGTTTGGCAATTACGTCACCCTCACCAATTTTAAAGACCACGAAGTGCAGCGCATCAAAAAGATGCATATTTCGCCCATTAATATTTCCGTGCACACGATGAACCCCGCGCTGCGCGTGCGCATGCTTGCCAACAAAAATGCAGGGGACGTGCTGCGCTATATTGACGAGCTGGCCGAGGCCGATATTAAAATGAACTGTCAGCTGGTTTTGTGCCGCGGCGTAAACGATGGCGATGCCCTGCGCGAAACGCTGGATAAGCTTTCAGCGCTTTATCCCGCGGTGCAAAGCATCGCGGCGGTGCCAAGCGGCCTTACCAAATACCGCGAGGGGCTGTATCCGCTGGAACCCTACGATAAAAACAGCGCGCTCGAGGTTTTGCAAATTTTAGAAGAATACGGGGCACAATATCTACAGCGCTTTGGCACGCGCCTTGTATATCCTGCCGATGAATGGTATCTTCTGGCGCAAAAGCCGATTCCCATGAGCGACTTTTACGAGGAATTTCAGCAGCTTGAAAACGGCATCGGCATGTGGCGCTTGTTTCATGACGAATTTATGGCCGCGCTGGCCGTTCCGCCGCGCGTGGTGCTGCCCCGCGCCGTGGATATCGCCACGGGGGAACTGGCATATCCGCTGATACAGGCCTTGTGCAAGGAGCTGCAAAAAAAATGCAAAAACGTGTCTGTGCAGGTGCACGCTATAAAAAACGAGTATTTTGGCGGCAATGTTACGGTGTCGGGCCTTGTAACAGGCACGGATATCATTCGGCAGCTGTCTGGCAAGATGAAAAGCCGCGTTCTCGCCATTCCCGAAAACATGCTGCGTGAAGAAAAAGACCGTTTTTTAGACGATGTTACGATTAAAGACGTGGAACGCGCGTTGAAATGCAAGGTGCGCATACTTTCGCTGGACGGCGCCGAAATGCTGAAAGGCCTTGTTAAATAGAAAGGAAAAATCACATGTCAAAACCCATTGTGGCCGTGGTAGGCCGCCCCAATGTGGGCAAATCCACTTTTTTTAATAAGCTAATTGGGCAGCGCCTCGCCATCGTGGAGGACAAGCCCGGCGTCACGCGTGACCGCTTATATGGCAATTGCGAATGGCAAGGCCAGCATTTTCTGCTCATCGACACGGGCGGCATCGAAACCGATTCCGACGATAGCATTTTGCGCCATATCCGCACGCAAGCGCAGCTTGCCATCGACACCGCCAATGTAATCCTGTTTATCACCGATTTAAAAAGCGGCGTTACCGCGCAAGACACCGAAATTGCCAATATGCTGATGCGTTCAGGCAAGCACGTGGTGCTGGTGGTCAATAAGGTAGATAGCTTGGGCGATGCGCCGCTGGAACTGTATGATTTTTACTCCCTCGGTCTTGGCGAGCCGTTTCCCGTATCCTCGGTGCACGGGCACGGCACAGGCGATTTGCTGGACGAAATCTGCAAATATCTGCCCGCGGCCGATGGCTCGGAAGAAGATTCCGAGCGCATTACCGTTGCGGTAATCGGCCGCCCCAATGTGGGCAAATCCAGTTTGGTAAACTATATTTTGGGTGAGGACCGCATGATTGTGGCCGATTTAGCGGGCACAACGCGCGACGCTGTGGACAGCGAGGTAGACAATGCGCACGGCAAATTCACATTTATCGACACCGCAGGCCTGCGCCGACGCGGCAAAGTGGAGGACGGGGTAGAGCGCTACAGCGTGCTGCGCTCTCTTGCCGCGGTGGAACGCGCGCGTGTGTGCGTGATTATGGTGGATGCCGTTGATGGCTTTACCGAGCAGGATTCTAAGGTGGCGGGCTTTGCGCACGAGCAAGGCAAAGCGTGCATCATTGCCGT
>JAGPHI010000069.1 GCA_018055565.1 Oscillospiraceae bacterium
GGTGTGCAGTACCTGATGGCACATTGGACAAATGTGGGCGGGTTGACCGTGTTGGTAGATAAAGATGGCAAACCCTTGCTGGATCCGCGATACGCGCATTCGTAATCCGCCTTTGGGTGCAAAAATGCACAGGCCGTTTGCGATGGATGGATACTGTAAAAAACTTGCAGAAACGCATTCTGCAAGTTTTTTTATTGCCTTTCATCGGTGCTGCGCCAAATGGGCGCGCATGCTTTGCGGCAGCCGTTTGGCAAATTGCGCATTGCAAGCACATTTACGGTTGCGCGATGCGCACGCAACGCGCCGCCGAGCAATCATGCAGCGCATGGCGCGCACGGCTATATTAGTAAAATGATGTTGGCAGTATTTTCAATTTTGTACAAATATGATACACTATAACACAATTGGCATTTTATCCTTACATAGGCTAGAACAGGAGAGCATATATGAAACATTTTTGCGAGAAAATCGGGCTGCCGCACGATGCGTATATGGCGGTGCAGCAGCTATTTGCAGCGCCCGCCACGCACGCGCAGGTGGCAAATTTGAAAGCGCTGTTTGCAAGAAAATCGCCAGATTTTTATCAGCAGATTTTGCAAAAGCCCGATGCGGCACTATGGTTTTTACTGCTGTATATTTTGCTGGCGATGGATGCAAAGCAAGAATATGAAAAACGCGGCATTGCCCAGCAAATTTATTACGACACATTCAGCGATATCACCGTGTGGGAAGCAGAACATTTTGCCAAAACGCAGCAGCACGGGCTGATGGAATATGATTGGCTGCCCACCCATTGCCGCATGGAGCTGTTTCGGCTGGGGCGCTTACAGTTTCAGCCCATTGCGTTTCCGCAGGAGCTGCGCACATTGGTGCACAGTGTGCCCAATGAAACAGTGCTCAATGTGCATATCCCAAAGGGTCCCTCGCTCACGCAGGAAAACACCGAGGATGCATATCGGCAGGCGGCGGCATTTTTTCGTTTACAGCCTCTGTGCTTTGTGTGCGAATCGTGGCTTTTAAGCCCTGCGCTGCCCATGCTTGTAAAGCCGCAAGCCGGCATATTGCTGTTTAAAAACCGTTTTACACCGCTGTGCAATGTAAACGACAGGCAGGCCGAAGAAAGAATTTTTGGCGATTTGTGCGACGACCCCGCTGATTATCCGCAAAACACCAGCTTGCAAAAAAGCGCCGCCGCATGGCTTGCCGCGGGCAATCAAATCCCTGCCGCTTGGGGTATGTTTATGTACAGCGTATAGCCGCGCGGGCTGTACTGCACGGCGTGCCCGCCTGCTGCGGCCAAACGGCGGCAAAGCGCATGCGCAAAGCCGCGCGATAAAAGCGCCCGCCCATTGCCTTACATGCTGATGGGCAAGTGAACACGCACTTTAAAAATGCCGTCCTCGGCTTTGATATGCACAAAGCCGCCGTTCGCTTGCGTTAGGCTATCCACAATGGATAGCCCCAGGCCGTGCTCGGCCTTATCGTCTTTTTGCGTGATGGGCAAATTGTTTTGAAATGCTACTACACCGGAAAAGGTGTTTTCGGCCACAATGGTAAAATATTCGCTGCCGCTATGGCTGTGAAAGCGGATTTCGCGCACGGCGTCGGGGCTTTGCTGCATGCAGGCTTCGAGCGCGTTTGTGCATAGATTGGAAAAAATGCGGCAATGGTCAAGGTCGCTTACATGCACGCCTTGCGGCACAAATACCGCTGCGCTGAACGCGATGCCATTTGCCGCGGCACCCGCTGCACACTCGCCAAAAATGGCATCTAAAAGCGCATGGTTGGAATATTCTTTATGCGAGTGCGAAAGCGCTTGCATATGCGTGTCGGCTTCGTCTAAAAGGGCGATGGCCCCCACATAATCGTGCCGCAAAATGCGCTCGCGCAGATTGCCCGTAGTGGTATTATAGTTGCGCTTAAATGTGCGAAAGCTTTCCACATGCTTTTGATAAGAGCCATAGTGCGAAAGCTGGCGGGCAAGCTGCGTTTGCACCACCTGTGCACGCAGCTTTTCTTCGGTGCGCACACTGAAACGCATGGTGTTTGTTACTTGGATATGCTGCAAAAACACAATTAAGCAGCTGCTGATTAACTGAAAAACCGTCAGCCATACAAGCGAAATATCAAATAGGTACCCCATACTGAGCAAAAACATATATAACGTGCAAAATGTTTGCACAACGCACGCTGTGCGAAATTGAGAACGGCAGGAAATCAGCGTCATTAAATGCTTTGCGCTAAACTTATAACGCTTTGTAACGGTGATAAAGGCGCTTAACAAAAGCCCCGCAGTTAAATTGGTAATCAAGCGCAAATTGTCGGTGTGTGCTGCAACGTAAAGGCTTTGGTTATAGGCAAGGCTTACCAGCGACGCTGCAACGCCGCGCGTGACAGAAAGGGAAAACACCATCCCCAGCGCCATCCAATATGCCACCAAAAGCGAGCCGTTGTACAAAATGGCACATTCCACAAAGATGAGCAAAAATGCAATCAAAAATAGAAACGGCGGATGAAACAAACGCATGCAGGCGGCCAAAATTAGTACGTCAAATAAGCCCGCCACAGCCGTTGCGCTCTTGTGGTAGGCGCCGGTTTCATATACGCTAATGCCAAGAAACCGCAGGCTGACGATAAAAAACCGCAAATAAATCAAAAGTGCGGCCAGCGCGGCGATGGTATATAACAATGCGTTCAAATGAAACATCTTTTTTTCCTTTCGCGGCTAATCGCAGCTACGCGGCATCGAAGCGCTTAAATAGGCTTTTAAGCGAAATATTTTTTTGCTTTCGCTGCTTTCAATCTGCACAAATCCACCATACTTTTTGGCAATTTTGCGCAAAAAAGCAAGGCTGGAAGACGCGGGGTTTACCTCGATGTCGATGGCATCATCGGTTTCATCTAAAAACGGGCTGTCAAAGCTGGCCTCGCCCGACACGATAAACCATGCTTCCACGCCCTCGCCCGTTACGGTGATATGGCGCGGCGCGTTGCCGGCGGCGGCTGTTTGGCAGCGCATCATAAGCTGCGTGCAAAGCCCTAAAAAAAAGCAGCTCATATCCATTTGTGAAAGCGCAAGCGAAGCGGGCACATAGATATTTGCATCGAACGCAATATCCTTTTCCAAGCATTCGTTTGCAAGCTCCTGCATAGCGGCATCCACCAGCATATTGTTGGAAAAAGGATGATGCACCATAATATCATCTTGGATTAAATGGTCCATATCCTCTAAAACCGCCAGCGCTTTTTCGCCTTGCCCTGCATATAAAAGCGAGCGCACAACCGATATAATTTTATTGTAATCGTGTTTAAATCGGCGGATACTGCTTGTATATTGCGAAAAGGCGCGATAATGCGAAAGCTGTTTTTGTAAAAGCTGCTCCAACGTTTGCAGCCGCCATGCCTCGTGCAGCCAGGCCACCGATGCCACCGTGTGGCGCAGCACGGTAAAGTATCCCACTAAAATTAGCACTGTGCCCAAAAGATGCAAAAAAATAAACCAAAAAAAATTTAGATTATAATAAAACGCTTCGGCGCAAAATGCCTGATAAAAAAACATAATTGTGCCAACGGTGGACATGGAACGCACAAGGCCTTTCTGCGCGAAAAACTGCGCCCAAAGCCCGGCCGATTTGGCCGAAATGGGGAAAAAGAGAAAATACAAATTCATAATTACCAAAGCGGCCACCATAGTTTGCATGCGATGTGAGGTGGTTTGCATAATGGTGGACATGGACACAGACATCCCCAAAGATAGCAAGCTGGTTACCAGCGCGCGCAAGGATACAAGCGCAAGCGATAACGTGATGGCGTTTAAATAATTGACATATAAATATTCGGTGTTTAAGGCGCCAAACGCCCCCACCATGCAAATCAGCAGCACCACATACGTGGTGGAAATGTGCCGCCCAATGTGCATAAAATACATTTGCAGCAGCGCGCTGCCAATGGCCAATAGCGCATAAAGCCACGGCAAACGCACAGGACGCCCCGTGCCAAAAAGCGCACGTGCGTTATAAATTTGCCAAAACAGCAATAAAAAAAGCGCAAAACAGCCCGCGTACAATACATGCATTGTCGTCATGGTGTTCAGCGCCTCCTTTTTACTAAAACTTGATATCGGACAGTATGCTTAAACAAGCAAACATTAAAAAATCACGGCTTTGTTTTCCAAATATTCTGAAAAATTGTTTTTTAAATCTTTCAGATATTTGCTGCCCACAGGCAAAACAGCGGCGTTTGTTAGCACGATATCGCAATTGGAAATGCTGCGGATATGCCGCAAATTAACCACAAACGAACGATGACACCGCACAAAGGAGCTTGCTTCAAGCTGCTTTTCCACAATGGCAATTTGCGAATAAAAGCGCATTTGTTCGCGCACGGTATGTAAAAACACCTGCCGATTGCGCACCTCAAAATATAAAATATCTTCCATCGGCACGCGGTTCATTTTGCCCTGTGTTTCAAATACAAACGATTGTGTTTGGTGGTTTTTGGTAAGGGTAATTGCTTTCAAAAACACTTGGCTAAATTTATCATATCCCGTTTCCTGCTTTACAATATAATGCAGCGGCATCACATCAAAGGCCTCCAGCGCATGGTCCTTGCTGGAGGTTAAAAAGATAATTTGCCCCGCAAAACCAATACGGCGCAGCTCGCGCGCGGTTTCAATGCCGCTTAGCTTGCCCATAAGCATATCCAGATACACGATATCAAAGCTTTTCAGCACATCCTCTGGCTCAAAAAGAAGCTGCTCGCCGCTGCAATATCGCGAAATGCGCAGCGCAATGCTTTCTGCTTTTGCAATATCGGTAATCATGCTTGCGTATTCCTGTAATGCTTGGGGGTTGTCATCACAAAGGCAAATGTGAAACATGCAGCTTCCTTCCTTTCGTTTACAGCCGTTTGCACGCGCTATGAATGCATTTGCCGCCGCATAGGCGCAGCCCACCGCGGCAAAACGCGCTTATATAACCACTTTATGGCCATTATAGCATATTGCGTGCTTTTTTTCATCTTTTTTATATTGACAAATGTCTATTTAGCTGCTATGATTGCAATAAAGACAAATGTCTACAGAAAGAAGGCGACTATATGTCACAGGAGAAAACCATGCAAAACGCCTTGCCGCAAAAAAGCCTGCCGCAAGCCGAGCTGGACATTATGCTGGTGCTTTGGGGCAGCGAAAGCCCTTTGCGCACGGCAGAAATCTTATCGCTGCTGGATAACGGGTGGACAATGGCAACGCTGAAGGTGCTTTTGGGGCGCCTTTGCGAGCGCGGATATTTACAGCCTTTGCGCGAGGGGCGCTTGATGCAGTATCGGGCGCTTGTTAGCGAAAAAAGCTATCGCCGCCGCGAAACCCGCGGCCTGCTGGATAAATTTTATCAAAGCTCTGTGAAAAATCTGGTGGCGGCGCTGGCACACGATGAGGGCCTAACGCAAACCGATTTGCAAGAGCTTGCCGCGATGCTGCAAAATGCGCAAATGGATAGAGAGGAGCGAGAACACAAATGAGTAAGCTGTTTTTTGCGATGCTTGGCTATTTGCCGTGGGTTACCGTGGCAATTGTATGCCTTTTGGCGTTAAAGCGTTTGGCGCCGCGCGTATTTTCGGCGCGGATGTATCGCTTTGCATGGCTGGTGCTGGCACTGCGCATGGCGCTGCCGTTTGATTTTTCGCTGCCGCAAGCGCCTGTGCAGGGCAATTTGCCCATTGTGGCTGCACCCAAAAGCAATGGCGATACGGATTTTTATTGGAATTACGCGCCTGCCGCTGTAAGCGCCAATGCGCAGAACGGCGCAGACAAAGCGGGGGCTTTTGCAAGCGCCGCAAACGGGGCTGCATCTGCTAGTGGCACAAACGGGGCTGCATCTGCAAGCGCCACAGCGCAAGCGCCGATCAATATTACAAAGCTGATGCAAGCTTTGCCATTCGTTTGGTTTTTGGGCGCGGTGCTTAGTGCGGCGTTTTGCATAAGCGCATATCTGCATTAC
>JAGPHI010000070.1 GCA_018055565.1 Oscillospiraceae bacterium
AATAATCAAGGAAGGGTCCTCAAGGCGCAGCGCATCCGCCGCCTCGGTGATAATGCCGTTTGCCTTTGGCGTAAACACGCGATTGCGGCTGTTTTGGCTGCGGCCCATAATAAAATAGGCGGCTACAGCATACTGCGCATCATCCGACATCCCCAGCAAAATGCCGCGCCCTGGATATTCATTCGCCTTTAAATATTCAAATAAATTTTCTGTTTTCATGGATGCATACTTCCTTTCGTGTTAAGCGCTTAGTGGGCAGAAATTTGCGTCAAAGCTGCGCATTCTGCTCTGCCAAAAGCGCCAGCGCCTTTGGCAGCAGCTGCCATTCGGCCTCTTCCATCACGCGTTTTTGCAGCGTTTCGGGCGTATCGCCCTCTTGTACCGGCACAGCCTTTTGCAAAAGGATGCGGCCGCCATCGGGAATTTCGTTCACAAGATGCACTGTAGCGCCCGTTAGTGTAACGCCGCGCGCCAGCGCTGCCTCGTGCACCTTCAGCCCATAAAAGCCCGCGCCGCAAAACGCGGGTATCAAGCTTGGATGCACATTGATAATTTTATCGCGATAGGCGGCAATTACCTCGTTGCCCAATATGCACAAAAAGCCCGCCAGCACCACAAGGTCGATGCGTTTTTCACGCAGCACCGCCAAAAGCGCATGGTCATATGCACGGGCATCGGCATACGCTTTGCGCGCGAGCACCGCGGTTTCAACGCCCGCGTTTTCGGCTCTTGTCAGCGCGTAGGCGTCGGCGCGGCTTGCCAGCACCAACACAATTTCGCAATTGCCAATTTCTTGCCTTTGCTGCGCGTGTAAAAGCGCTTGCAAATTGGTGCCCCCGCCCGATACCAGCACAGCCACCCTCAGCATACAATAACGCCCTCATCGCCGTTTGTAATCTCGCCCAAAATCACGGCTTTTTCGCCCGCGGCATTTAAAATGCGCACGGCTTCATCCGCCTTGTCTGCCGGCACCACCAGCGCCATGCCCACACCCATATTAAAGGTATTAAACATATCGCGCTCGGGGATATTGCCCGCCTTTTGCAGCACAGAAAAAATGGGCAGCGTGGGGATTTTGCTTTTTTCAATTTTGGCAGCGCAGCCCTTTTTCAAAGCGCGGGGAATGTTTTCATAAAAGCCGCCGCCCGTGATATGGCTGATGGCGCGCGCAGGCACGCTTTCCAAAAGCTGCAAAACAGGCTTTACATAAATTTTGGTGGGTGTTAAAAGCGCCTCGCCGAGGCTCATGCCGAGGTCGGCATTCATGGCTTTTAAATCGGCATGTTCCACATCCAAAAGCTTGCGCACCAGCGAAAAGCCATTCGAGTGCACGCCCGAGGACGCAAGCCCGATGATCGCGTCGCCCGCTTGCATGCTATCGCCCGAAAGCATTTTGTTTTTATCCACAATGCCCGTGGTATAGCCCGCAAGGTCGTATTCGTCCACAGGGTAAAAGCCCGGCATCTCGGCAGTTTCGCCGCCAATCAGCGCCGCGCCCGCCTGCACACAGCCCTCGGCCACGCCCGCCACAATGGAGGCAATGCGTGTGGGAATGTTTTTGCCGCAGGCAATATAATCTAGGAAAAACAGCGGCTTTGCGCCACAGGTAATCACGTCGTTTACACACATGGCCACACAGTCGATACCCACGGTGTCGTGCTTGTCCATTAAAAATGCAATTTTCAGCTTGGTGCCCACACCGTCGGTGCCCGACACAAGCACAGGCTTTGTAATGCCGGTTAAATCCAGCTCAAATGCACCGCCAAAGCCGCCGAGGCCGCCAAGCGCCCCCGCCGTCATCGTGCGTGCCACATGCTGCTTCATCAGCTCCACGGCCTCGTATCCGGCGGTGATATCCACGCCGGCTGCCTTATAGCTTTCGGAAAAACTGTTCATACTCAATCCCTTTCCTTTCTTGGAACTGTGCCATTCGGCTTTGCCGAGCGCGCGCCGCTTTGGCGCACATAGCACAATATCCGGCGTGAAAATGCAGTTTCACGCTATTTCTTTACGTTTTGACACGCTAGTCGTTTTCGCTCAGCTTTTTGGCAAAGCGGCTCATGGCTTCCTTTTCGGGTGGCTGCACGGGATATTTGCCCGTAAAGCAGCCCTTGCACATCCCGCATTTGGTATTATCGGGGATTTTATCAATCGCTTCCACGCTTAAATACCCCAAGCTGTCTACGCCGATAATCTCGCGGATTTCCTCCACGGTGTGCTTATAGGCAATCAGCTTTTCGCGCGAGTCAATGTCTGTGCCAAAATAGCACGGATATAAAAACGGCGGAGAGGAAAGGCGCATATGCACTTCGCTGGCGCCTGCCTCGCGCAGCAGCTTCACAATTTTTAAGCTTGTGGTGCCGCGCACGATAGAATCGTCCACAAGCACTACGCGTTTGCCTTTAACGGTGGCGGCAATGGGGTTTAGCTTAATGCGCACATCGTTTTCGCGCTGCTTTTGCGTGGGCGCAATAAACGTGCGCCCGATGTATTTATTTTTTAAAAAGCCGATGCCATATGGGATGCCGCTTTGCTTTGCATAGCCCAGCGCCGCGTCAAGCCCCGAATCGGGCACGCCGATAACCACATCGGCATTTACCGGATGCTCCAGCGCCAAAAACGAGCCTGCGCGCTGGCGCGCAATATGCACGGACGAGCCCTCCACCACGGAATCGGGGCGCGCAAAATATACATATTCAAAGCAGCAAAGCCCGCCGCCCTTGCCGCAATGTGTGTTGATAGATCGTATGCCGTCTGCGTCGGCCACCACCACTTCGCCGGGTGCAATATCGCGCGTGAAGGATGCGCCGATGGCATCCAGCGCGCACGATTCACTGGCAAACACCACTGCGCCGTTCATCTCGCCCATGCACAGCGGGCGAAAGCCCATTGGGTCGCGCGCGGCAATCAGCTTTTTGGGCGACATCACAATCAGCGAATACGCACCCGAAAGCTCGTTCATTGCGGCGGCCACAGCCTCTTCAATGGACGGCGTATTCATGCGCTCGCGCGTGATGGAATAGGCAATAATTTCCGCATCGCCCGTGGAGTGAAAAATGCCGCCCGCAAGCTCGGCCTTTTCGCGCAGCTCGGGCGCGTTTGTTAAGCTGCCGTTAAAGCCCAGCGCCATCGTGCCTTTGATATGGCGCACCAAAAGCGGCTGCGCGTTGGCGCGTGTGCGCTGCGCCAGCGTTGCATAGCGGCAATGGCCAACGGCCATTTGCCCCGTGCCCAGATTTTCCAGCACGTCCTTTGAAAACACTTCGTTCACAAGGCCCATGTCGCGATGCGAATTGATAACGCCGTTATCATTCACCGCGATGCCGCAGCTTTCTTGCCCGCGATGCTGTAACGCATATAAGCCATAATAGGTTGCCGATACCACATCGGTGCCGCCCGCGCGGTCATATATGCCAAAAACGCCGCATTCCTCGTGCAATTTCATCTCGTTAATTTCGTTCATACTCATGGCCATTCCTTTCTTTTGGAATTGTGCAACAGCATTAGAATCATGCTGTATTCGGCATAGCCGAATGCGCGCTGCTCCGGCGCGCAAGGCACAAAACCCAGTTTTGAAAGATTATCTTTCAAACTGTACATCCACTTTTTTTATCAATATTCATTATAAAGCCGCAATTTCGTTTGCAAGCGCCGCATCCTTTGCAGCTACAGCCGCCGCCATCTCCACGCGCTCGGCATCCAGCTTTGCCGCCAAAGCGTCATCATTTACTGCCAATATCTGCGCCGCCAGCACAGCCGCGTTTTTTGCACCGTTAATGGCAACCGTGGCAACCGGAATGCCCGCAGGCATCTGCACGGTAGCCAAAAGCGCGTCCAGCCCGTCCATTGCGCCGCCTTTCATCGGGATGCCGATAACAGGCAAGGTTGTATTTGCCGCCACAGCACCCGCCAAATGCGCCGCCATGCCCGCCGCACAAAGCAAAACGCCAAAGCCGTTTGCCCGCGCGCTTTGCGCAAATTGCGATGCCGCCTGCGGTGTGCGATGTGCGCTAAGTACATGTGCTTCAAACGCAATGCCATATGCCTTTAGCACTACGGCTGCGCCCTTTACTACGGGCCAATCGCTGTCGCTGCCCATTAAAATTGCCACTTTTTTCATCTGTTCGCCATCCTTTTCGTTGATCGTTACCCCAAACAAAAAACCATGCTGCCTATAGTTGCAGCATGGCCTTAGGTGTTTTTTGTACAATGATACACTGCGTGGCGTTTGTCGTGCGCCAAGCCGTATACAAGAAAACTCGCAAACGCACCTTGCGTTTTAACGGCACTTCGCCCGTTAAGCGCATGCACATCTTGCGTTTTTGCGGCAGCGGCACATTGCCCGCCTGTAGAAATTGCGCTTTGAAACGGCATGCCCTGCCACCCCCTCTTATTCTTGCATCGTATATCCGTGGCAAAGCCACCTGCCATTTCGTAAAACTGTTTTACGAACGCGATACTATAATATTATAGTGTTTCGCCGATAAAAGCAATGGCTTTTGCCCCTTTCGCATATTTTCAGTGAAAGGCACAAGAAAGGCAATTTTGTGCGGCGGCTTTTTCGTCATAATAAGCGATAGTAATACCAGTGCGGCGCATTTGGCACTTTGCAAGGCGGGCATTACAGTTTTGCTTGACATTTACGAAAAATCGGGCTATACTGATAAAAATTTATTTTTGTGGCGTCCAAATTGCCACAATAGGAAATGGAATTTTTATGAGCCGTATTGCAAACACAAGCTATCAATATTTCTTTTGCTTTACCTATTATTATGGTAAGGCCTTGTTTGCATGTAGAAACGGTGCTGCCGAACAGTAGAAAGCAGCTTTTTGAAGGAAATTCAAGGCCGATTCACTTGCAAAGCAGGTGTATCGGCCTTTTGTTTTATTGCGCAATTTGATTATATTTTGGAGGAAGAACATATGATTATCATTTTTAAAGAAAGCGCCACCGCGCAGCAAATGGACGCACTGGGCATGGAATTTGAAGCGCGCGGCTTTACGCTGCATCGCTCGCAAGGCGCACACACCAAGCTGATGGGCCTTATTGGCGACACTTCGTCGCTGGATATCAACCTTGTGGCGGCACATGAGGCCGTGGCAGACGTAAAGCGCGTGTCGGAGCCGTATAAAAAAGCCAATCGCAAGTTTCACCCTGCTAACACGGTAATTACTGTGGGCGGGCACAAAATTGGCGATGGATTTTTTAGTGTGATGGCGGGGCCGTGCAGTGTGGAAAACACCGCGCAAATTACCGACGTGGCAAAGGCCGTGCACCAAAGCGGCGCGGGCTTTTTGCGCGGCGGCGCGTTTAAGCCGCGCACGTCGCCCTACGCATTTCAAGGCATGCGGGCAGAGGGGCTGGAGCTTTTATTGGCGGCGCGCGAAGCCACAGGCCTGCCCATCGTTACCGAAATTATGAACACCGAGCATATTCCCCTGTTTGAAGATGTAGACATGATTCAAGTAGGCGCGCGCAATATGCAAAACTTTGAGCTTTTAAAAGAGCTTGGGCATCTTAATAAACCCATCTTGCTTAAGCGCGGCCTTTCTAATACCATTGAAGAGCTTTTAATGAGCGCTGAATACATTATGGCGGGCGGCAACGAGCAGGTGATTTTGTGCGAGCGCGGCATCCGCACCTTTGAAACCAGCATGCGCAACACCTTAGATATCAGCGCCGTACCGATGCTGAAAAAGAAAAGCCACTTGCCTGTTGTGATTGACCCCAGCCACGCCGCAGGCATTGCGTGGATGGTAGAGCCGCTGGCGCTTGCCGCCGTGGCCGCAGGTGCAGACGGCCTGATGATTGAAGTGCATAACGACCCCGCGCACGCCTTATCCGACGGCGCACAAAGCCTTACCCCCGCGCAATTTGACGCGCTGATGGAAAAAATTAAGGGCACGGCGGGCTTTTTTGGAAAAACATTTAATTAATATGGCAAGAAACAGCAGGCAGCGGTTTACACCGCTGCCTACTGTTTTATAA
>JAGPHI010000071.1 GCA_018055565.1 Oscillospiraceae bacterium
TGTGGGCATTGGCCCGTTTGAAATGATTAACACCGAGGGCGCCGTGGTGCTGGGCATGATTTACAATTATCTGCCGTATATGATTTTGCCTTTATACACCATCATGGTTAAAATTGATAACAGCATTATCGAGGCCGCCGAGGATTTGGGCGCGGGCACAGTGCGCGTGCTCACAAAAGTGCTCATTCCGCTGTCGATGCCGGGCATCACCACGGGCATCACAATGGTGTTTGTGCCCAGCATTTCCACGTTTATTATCAGCCGCATGCTCGGTGGCGGCAGCAATCTTTTGGTGGGCGATTTAATCGAAATGCAATTTTTGGGCAATAGCTATAATTATAATCTCGGCAGCGCCATGAGCCTTGTGTTAATGGTAATTGTGCTCTTGTGCATGAGCTTTACCACGCAGGGCGACGAGCTGGAAGGGGGCGTAATTTAATGTTAAGACGCCACAGCCGTGCCTTGCGCACGGTATATCTTACACTGGTTTTTTCGTTTATGTACGTGCCCATCGCCGTGATGGCCGTGTTCAGCTTTAACGAATCCAAAAGCCGCACGGTGTTTACCGGCTTCACGCTGGATTGGTATAAAAACCTGTTCCGCAACGAAATGATTTTGCAAAGCCTTGCCATATCGCTTGTGGTGGCGCTGGTGTCTGCCGGCATTGCCACGGTTATCGGCACAATGGCCGCCATTGGCATTAATAATATGAAGCGCGGCGCGCGCAGCGTGGTGCTGAATATCAGCTACATGCCTGTTATCAACCCCGAAATCGTAACGGGTGTTTCGCTGATGCTGCTGTTTGTGGTATATAAAAACTTTGCAAACGGCCTGTTTGAACGGCTTGGCATTACGGATGCAGCGGGCGAAACCGTTGTGCTGCGCGTGTTTGGCATGGCCACGCTGCTGATTGCGCATATCACTTTTTGCTTGCCGTATGTTATTTTTAATGTTTCGCCCAAGCTGCGCCAAATGGATGTGCGCATGTACGAGGCGGCGCTGGATTTGGGGTGCAATCCGCGTCAGGCGTTTTTCAAGGTGGTACTGCCCGAAATTATGCCTGCGGTGCTTTCGGCGTTTTTAATCTGCCTAACGTATTCTATCGATGATTTCATTATCTCGTATTTTTCCAGTGGCACGATGCAAACGCTGCCAATCACCATTTTTAGTATGACGCGTAAAAAGGTAAGCCCCGAAATTAACGCCTTGTCCACGATTATGTTTGTGGTGATTTTGGCCATTATTCTTTTGATGAATATGGCGGATTCGCGGCGCGAAAAACGCCTTTCCCGCCGCGACGCGCGCTAAAAGCGCAAAGCGGCATTTTGCTCGAAAGGAGTGATTTTGCAATGAAAAAATTTTGCAGTTTATGCTGCACGCTGCTTTTGGCGTTTGCGCTTGCGGCACCCGCATTTGCGGTGGACGTGCGCGATAACGGCTATGACTGGCAGCGTTTTCAAAACGATAAAATTACGTTAAATGTATACAATTGGGGGCTTTACATCTCCGACGGCACCGATGATTCAATTGATGTAATCAAAGAGTTTGAAGCCCTTACAGGCATCCGCGTGGTGTATAACACTTACGACACCAACGAAAGCCTATATGCAAAGCTTTCGTCCGGCGGCGGCGATTACGACTTGATTATCCCCAGCGATTATATGATTGGCAAAATGCGCGAGGAGGGGATGCTGGCAAAGCTAAATTTTGATAATATCCCCAATTTTGATAAAATCGGCGCGTCCTATAAAGGGCGCAGCTATGACCCTAAGGACGAATACTGCGTGCCATACACATGGGGCGTGGTGGGCATTGTGTATAATCAAACAATGGTCGAGGACGAAGTAACCTCGTGGAGCGCCCTTTGGGACGAGCGATATGCGGGCAATATCCTTATGTTCAACAATAGCCGCGACGCATATGCCATCGCAGCCAAAAAGCTTGGCATGAGCCTGAATCCGCAAACCCCGCAGGAGCTTAAATTACTCAACGAGGAATTAAAAACGCAAAAGCATTTGGTGCAGGCCTATGTAATGGACGAAATTTTTGATAAAATGGGCGGCGGCGAGGCCGCGCTGGCACCTTACTATGCGGGCGATGCGCTTACCATGATTGACGAAAACCCCGATTTAGCGTTTGTAATCCCCGAGGAGGGCACCAATTATTTTGTGGATGCCATGTGCATCCCAAAAGGCAGCCGAAACCAAGAGGCCGCCGAAATGCTGATTAATTTTATGTGCGAAACCGACATTGCGCTGGCCAATTGCGAATTTATCGGCTATTCCACGCCGCAAACCGATGCGCAGGCGCTTTTGCCAGACGAAATAAAAAACAGCCCCATTGCGTATCCGCCGCCCGAGGTGCTGGCCAAAACCGAAACGATGAACGTGCTCACTTTCGAGATGAACGATGCCATGAGCGCCGCGTGGAGCGAAATGAAAAGCTTTGACGAAAACGGCAGCGGCTGGCTGATACCCGTGATGCTGGCTGTGATGCTGGCGCTTACGGTTTTCGGCTTTTGGCGCAAGGCAAAAAAGCGCCGCCGCAATCAATATTAAACAAAAATTGCTTTGCACAATATACACCGCCCAGCGCAAATCTGTCAGGATTTGCGCTGGGCGGTTGTTCTATTAGATAGAAATATTCGTTTATCAAAAGCAAAAAAGCGCGAATGGAAAAATATTTTCTTAAATTTGACAAAATCGCTTCTTTCTTGACAACTTCATCACATTTTATATTATAATAGTATATAGAACACAACATCCTGCGCAAAAATCCTGCGCCGAATGCGCAGCATCGCCGCTTGCACCTGCGGTTTTATCAAAAGCCATACTGCAAAGGAGGCTGTATCATGCGCCACAATGCACCCGCACAAAAACCACCACGGCAGCGCCATGCGCCAAAACGCGATGCGCATCAGCATAAAAAAGCGCAAAAGCGCTTTTCTTTGTTGCCACTTTTTTTGGTGGGCATTTGCGTGGCAACCATTGTTTTTTCAGCAAAGCTGCTATTGCGCGATGCATCGCAAATGCCCGAAGCGCCGTTTACGGCACAAGCCGAAGACGTGTTTGCGCCTGCGGATGAAGAGCGTGGCTTTATCGTGGCGCTAGACGCAGGGCACGGCGGCGCAGACGGCGGTGCAATTGGCTACGTGCAGGAAACGCAGCTTACCGAAAGCACTGTGCAGTTTTTGGGCGAATTGCTGGAACAAGATGAAAATTACCACCCGCTGTTTTGCCGCGCACAGGGCGAAACCGCCACAAACGAGCTGCGCCGCCAGCGTGCAGCCGATGGAAACGCACAGCTTTTACTCAGCATACACGGCAACACCGATCCCGGCGGCACCGCTACCGGATTTGAATGCTTTCCCGCGCCGCCGGGGCGCAAATACCATGACGAGTCTTTGCGTATGGCACAGCTGATTGCCCTGCGCATGGGGGATGCGGGCCAACGCCTGCGCGGTGAAGGCGGCGTGCGCTACACGTATTACGAGTTAAACCGTAAGGGCCAATACGAAAAGCTGGTGGTCGAGCAAAGCGCCGAACAGCCGACTGGCCTTGAAAGCTTTGGCATGCTGGACGAAACGGCATGTCCCGCCGTGCTGATAGAGCAGTGCTTTATCACCAGCCGCACCGACACCGAGGCTTGGGCAAGCGAAGAGGGCTGCCGGCGTGCCGCACAAATTTATTACGAAGCCATTTGCGCGTTTTTTGGCACCGAGCCTGTGTATGACGAATCTGTGTGATAGCGCAAAGGTTAGCGGCTTATCTGTGCCGCTAATTTTGCGTAATACACATTGCTGGATAAGATAAAACATCTCACACACCGCGTTTTGGCACTGTGCCTTTGCAAAACAAGAAAAAGGATAGCGCCCGCAAAATCGTTTGCGGGCGCTATCCTTTTATTACTGAAAAATGAGCGACTAAACCGTAAGCCGGGTTTTGTATTAAACGACGATCTATCTAGGCCGCGTGTTGCCGCGCGGCTCATGCCACCTTTAGGAGCACGCAGGGAGGCGTATCGCTCCTGTAATCGGTGTTGCTTCTGGTAGGGTTTACAGAGCCATTATGTCTCCATAATGCTGGTGAGCTCTTACCTCGCCTTTCCATCCTTACCTGCAAGCAGGCGGTTTATTTCTGTTGCACTATCCCTAGGGTCGCCCCCGGCTGCCGTTAGCAGTTACCATTCCCTTATGAAGCCCGGACTTTCCTCAAGACGCATAAAACGCCTCGCCGCCGTATGTTTTACTCGCTCGTGTGAAATTATACCACAATGCAAACGGCTTTGGCAAGCGCCGTACTTTGCATGGTTTTTGTAAATTTTTTATAATCGACACGGTTTTTATTGAAAGATGCAAAAAAAGTGTTTATAATCATAAGAATAAGGATTCCATACTAACTAGAGTATGATGCCTTAGAGGGGAAGCTTATTTTATTTAGAAAAGGGGAAAGTGTATGTTGAAAAACGAATACTTACAGCGTGTCTATGCCGAGGTCGAGCATCGCAACGCGGGCGAAACCGAGTTTTTGCAGGCGGTGCGCGAGGTGCTGGAAAGCTTGGAGGTTTTGGTGGCAAAGCGTCCGGAGCTGGAAAAGTACGGCATTATGGAACGCCTTGTCGAGCCCGAGCGCTTTATTCAGTTTCGTGTGTCATGGGTGGACGACGCGGGCAAGGTGCATGTAAACCGCGGATACCGTGTGCAGTTTAATTCTGCCATCGGCCCATACAAGGGCGGCTTGCGCTTGCACCCCAGCGTGTGCGCATCGGTTATTAAATTTTTGGGCTTTGAGCAAACCTTAAAAAACAGCCTTACAGGCCTGCCTATGGGCGGCGGTAAGGGCGGCTCGGATTTTGACCCCAAAGGCAAATCCGATGCAGAAATTATGCGCTTTTGCCAAAGCTTTATGACCGAGCTTGCAAAGCATATCGGCCAGTTTACCGACGTGCCCGCGGGCGATATCGGCGTGGGCGCGCGCGAAATCGGCTTTTTGTTTGGGCAGTATAAACGCTTGCGAAATGAATTTACAGGCGTTTTAACCGGCAAGGGCCTTACCTATGGCGGCAGCCTTGTGCGCACACAGGCTACAGGCTATGGCCTGTGCTATTTCACGGATGAAGCGCTTGCCTGCATGAATCAGGATAGCTTTAAAGGCAAAACCGTGGTCATTTCCGGCAGCGGCAATGTGGCGCTTTACGCAGCCGAAAAGGCCATGCAGCTTGGCGGCAAGGTAGTCACGCTTTCGGATTCCAATGGATATGTTTATGATGCCGAGGGCATCAAGCTGGACATTGCAATGGATATTAAACTCAATCGCCGTGCGCGCATCTCTGAGTACGCCAAAGAAGTGCCTGGTGCCGAATATCACGAGGGCTGCACGAATATTTGGAACGTGCCGTGCGATATCGCACTGCCCTGCGCCACACAGAACGAGCTGGACGAAAAAGCCGCCGCAACGTTGGTGAAAAACGGTGTGATTGCTGTGTGCGAAGGGGCCAATATGCCCTCCACGCCCGAAGCCATTGAGATGTTCCTGCAAAACAAGGTGCTTTACGGCCCCGCAAAAGCGGCAAACGCAGGTGGCGTTGCAACCTCTGGCCTTGAAATGAGCCAAAACTCTTTGCGCCTTTCGTGGAGCTTTGACGAGGTAGACGCGCGCTTAAAAGACATTATGGTCAATATCTTCCACAGCGCCTACGATGCCTCTGTGGCATGTGATGCGCCGGGCAATTTGATGGTGGGCGCCAATGTGGCGGGCTTTATCAAAGTGGCAGATTCCATGCTGGCACAAGGCGTTGCCTATTAAACGATACGGATATCATTGCGAATCGGCGGGCGAAAAGCCGATTGGCTTTGCAAATTACTGCAAATGGCGGGGGAAATACCCCCGCCTATTTTTATAGGAGGTGCTGGTTTTGCGTCTTTCGTTCACGGCTCCGCTTTC
>JAGPHI010000072.1 GCA_018055565.1 Oscillospiraceae bacterium
TAGTCGTCTATTAAATATTTTTCCGCCACGGTATACGGCACAAAAATGCCCATGTCGGTGTCGTAGCCTTGCATGCTGTCGCCCTTGCGCTGCAACACGCCGATAATGGTGTATTTTTTGTTTTCAATGCGCACGGTTTCGCCAATGGCATCCTGTGCGCTGCCAAATTCCTTTTTAGCAATGTCGGCCCCCAGCACCGCCACGCGCGCGGTATCCTCCATGTGCATCTCGTCAATGTTTTCGCCTGTTGCAAGCTTTAGGTTTGAGATGTCTGCATAATCGGGCGTTACGGCGGTAACGGACGCATTTTCATTGATGCTGCCCAGCTGCACCTTTGGGTATAAATTGGTGCGCAGCGTAATCAGCGAAAGCGTGGGGCATTCCTCGCGCAGTGTTTCCAGCATGCCCAGCGTAAATTTTGGCAGCTTTGAATAATCCAGATTGGTATTGGTAAAATCGGGGTTGACATACAGCGTGTCGGCAGATAAATCGGCAAACTGGTCGCGAATGGTAGCTTCGCCGCCTTTGCCAATGGCAATCACCATCACGATGGTGGCGGCGCCCACAATTACGCCGAGGCTTGTTAAAAGCACCTTAAATTTATTGGCTAAAATATTCACCCATACGGTGTAGAAAATTTCTGTCAGTTTCATCGCACAATCACCGTGGTTTGTTGTGTTGGGCCTGTGCCGCTTTGCGTGTTACCCGCAGCGCTTTTTGCGATTGCGGCCACAATATCGCCCTCGGCAAGGCCTGCGGTAATCTCGGTTACCTTTCCGTCGGAAAAGCCTGTTTCCACCTCGGTTTCCACAAAATCGCCGTCGGGGGTACGCTTTTGCACGTATTGTTTACCATCTTGAAAGCGAATGGCCTTATTGGAAAGCATCAGCACATCCTTTTTTTGCTTTAGGATAAAGGTAGCCTCGGCTGTCATGCCCTCGTAAATGGCAAGCTCTGTATCGGGCAGGCGGATGGTTACGCGATAATTTACCGCGCCGTTTGCCGTTTCGGGCACATAGCCGATGCTTTCCACTTTGCCATACACGGGCGCGTCGGGATGTGCTTCAAACCAAAGCTCTACTGTTTGCTCTGCTTGAATTTTAAAAATTTCTGTTTGCGGCACCAGCACCTGCACGGTGCGCCCGCCCATATTGCCCAAGGTTAAAAGCGGCATGCCTTTTACAAGTTCCGTGCCCACTTTGCCCTCTATCGAAAGCACGATGCCATCTTGTTCGGCGTAAATGTCGCGCTGTTCCAGCGCTTTTTTGGCATCATCGCGCGCTTTTTTTAGATTGGCAAAATCCATTTGCGCCACCTGCAACGATAAATCGCCCGTGCGCAAGGCAATGTCTTTCTTTTCGCCTGCGTGCTTTGCGTCGTTTTGCCAAGCGTCCTCGGTTTCGCTATAGGTTTTTGTTAGCGCGCGCAATTCCTCTTGCAGCGCATCGCGCTTTGCGCAAAGCTCGGCATGCTGCTTTTCGTTTTGTGCTATTTGCGCTTGCAATGCGGCTTTGTCGCCTTCTAGCGCTACATCAAGCTGCGCGCGCAGCGCCGCTATCTCGGCGGCTAATGCGTCAATTTGCGTTTGCAAGGCGGCAATTGCCTCGTTTTGCCTAGCGCTTGCCGCTTGATATTCGTTTTTGGTATTGCTAATGCGGTTTGCAAGGTCATCAAACGTTGTTTGCGCGCCGATATCCGATTGCCGCTTTGAAAGCTTTGCCTGTTCCAGCGCAATCAGGCCTTTTTGATAGGCTTCTTCCGCATGTGCCAGCTTTTCGCGCAAATCCTCTTCGGAAAGCGTGGCAAGCACATCGCCTTTTTTTACGCTTTGGCCTTGCTTTACGCGGATTTCCTCCAGCTTGCCGTTTGCGGGCGCATTTTGCGGCAGCTTATCCACGGCGGCCTGCCCCGCCCCTTCCACGCCCACGGTGATGTCGCCGCGCGTGACGGTGTATTCCCGCACGCTTTGGTTTTGCGCTTCGGGCTTTTTGCCCAGTGCCTTTACCGTAAATGCCGCGCAAAGGCATATTGCCGCGCACGCACTGCTTGCAAGCAGAATTTTTGTTTTTTTGTGCATGTGTAAAACTCCTTTTTCAAACGGCACATTGCCGCGCACACCGCCTTTTGCCATGCAAAGGCGTTGCTTTGTTTTCCCGATGTTTGTATCATACAAAACCCTGCGTTAAGAAACGGTTAAGAAAAAAGAAAAAAAGGCAAAACCATACGGTTTCACCTTTTTTTCACATGCAAGCAGATGTTCAGCGGCAAACAGATTTTGATTGGCACGCGCCTTTTTTATCGGTAAACCGTTTTGATAGAAAGGCCTTTTTATGTGCAAGCAGCGGGCATGCAAGCTGCCTTTGCCCGCCCTCTGATTATCCTTTGCACATAAGCGCTTTACACGTTTGCCAAAGCAAAAGCGCAGTATTTTTAAAACCAATCGGCCTGTTGATTTGATTATGCTTTTTGCAAATACACCGTAAATTTTGCGCCGCCAAGCGCGCTTTTGCCTGCCTCGGCGGTGCCGCCGTGCCGTTCGGCCACTGTTTTTACAATCGAAAGCCCCAGCCCCGAGCCACCCAATCTGCGCGAACGCGAGGCCTCGGCACGATAAAACGGCTCAAACACTTTTGCGATGCTCTCTTCGTCAAGGCCCGGGCCGCTATCTTCTACCACGATGCTAATCTGCGCATCGTTTTCTGCAAGCGTCAGGCGTGTTTCGGCGTTTTCGCCCGCATATTTTGCCGCATTTTCCAAAAGATTATAAACCATCTGCTCCAAAAGCGCGGCATTGCCCGATAGCCCGCCCGCGCTGCCCGCAATCGCCACGCGCAGCATGGGATATTGGCTTTGCGCTTTATCAATTGCCGCACGGGCAATGGCGTTGATATCGCACAAAGCAAATGGTAAATCGTCTTTACGCGCAATGGATAAAAGCTGCTCCACCAATACAATTAAGCGGCTTGTGTTTTGATTCACCACCACAAGGGTTTCCTCGTAATCGGCTTTTTCGGGGTTTTCGTCTAAATACAGTGCTTCCACATTGGCTTGGATGCTGGCAAGCGGCGTTTTGAGTTCGTGCGCTGCATTTGCGGCAAATTGCTTTTGCGCCACAAAAGCCGCCTCCAGCCGTGCCAGCATTTTATTAAATGCGCCGCCCAGCGCCATTGCTTCTTTAGAGGCGGGGTTTTCGGGCACGCGCTCATAAAGATTATCTTCGCTCACCTTTTCGATGCTTTCGGCCAGCTCCACCACTGGGCGCAGCGCACGCCCGCTTGCCCAGTATACAAGGGCGCAGCTAAGCAAAATCACGCCCAGCATCACCACGATGCTCTGGCGCAAAAACACAAGCTGCGGCGCATACACCGTTTGTGTAATTAAATCTGCGCGCACGTCCGGCGTAAACACTTCCGCGCTTGTGGCCTGTGTGGGCGCAGAAGGCACAAGGGTTACCGCCGCCAACGTTTCTTCGCCCGGCTGCGCGGCAGACGTAATCGACACGGCCATTTGAATAGCATCCGTAGCGGTGGCACGCATACCATAATAGGCGCTGTAATAATTGGACATGGTTAAAAATACGCATGCTGCCGTTAATAGCACACCCACAAACAGCGTAAGGCGCGCACGCAGCGAAAGCTTTTTCAGTTTCATTTTGCAAATCCTTTCCGTAAAAGCATGCATCGCCGCGTAAAGCGATTATGCAATCATGTAGCCGTGCCCGCGCACCGTGCGCACGCGCTCGGCTTCGCCCGCAGCGGCAAGCTTTTTGCGCAGCGAGCTGATATGCACCTTCACGGCGTTTGAAAACATGTCGGCATCGCTTGCCCATGCATGCTCCAGCAAATCCGTTTCGGTGCACACACTGCCCTTGTGCAAAAGCAGATATTCCAATATATCATATTCCTTGCGCGTCAAGGCCAGCGGCACGCCGCCAGCGCACGCTTGGCGCTTTGCCATTGATAGCACAAGCCCGCCTGCTTGCAGCGCCTGTGCCGCAAAAGGCGATGCCGCGCGGATATTGGCACGCACACGCGCCAATAATTCCTCGATGTGAAAGGGCTTTGCCAAATAATCGTTTGCGCCAAGATCCAGCCCCTTTACCTTGTCGTCCCATTCGCCCATTGCCGAAAGAATCAGCACGGGCACCTTGCTTTTTTGTTCGTGCGCGCTTGCACGCACGCTTTGCAGCACCGCAAGGCCGTGCACCAACGGCACGTTTAAATCCAGCACCAATAAATCATATTCGTTTATATCAAAAAGCAAAAGCGCCTGTTTGCCGTCCTCGGCTTCGTCCACAAGATAGCCTTGCTTTGTTAGCGCCTTTGAAACCGCACGGCGGATATCGGCCTCGTCCTCTAGCAGTAATATCTTCATCGCAATCGCATTCCTTTCGTGCAAATTCTGCTTTTTGCGCAGTATTATATATACATTATAATGATAAATACGTTAAATTTGCGTTAAGAATCCAAATAAGCGCAATTTTTTATGCAATTGCCAATTTACAGGCCTACATTAATAAAAGCGCGGCGATAAAACGATATTTGACAATCGTTTTGTATTCCATTAAAATAGTAACATCCATTTGATAAACGTGCAAACAGAAAGAATGTGATTACAAATGATTACCGCAAGCTATTACGGCCGTACCGAAAGCGGCGAAGAGGTATACCGCTACACTTTGGAAAATACGCTTGGCACAAAAGCCGAAATTTTAGAATATGGCTGCACGCTGACAAGCCTTTTTGTAAAGGACAAGCAAGGCAGCGCGCGCGATATCGTGCTGGGCTACGACACGCTTGCCGATTACGAGGCGGGCGATGTGTATTTGGGCGCATTTGTGGGCAGATATGCCAATCGCATTGCAAACGCCTGCTTTACCTTACAAGGCGAGGAATATCACCTTGTGCCAAACGACGGCAAAAACCATTTGCACGGCGCGTTTTCGCGCAAGGTGTTTCAAGGGCGCATCACAGGCGACAGCCTTGTGCTTACCGCTGTAAGCACAGATGGCGAGGACGGCTTTCCCGGTAATATGCACCTTACCGTTACGTACACGCTTACCGAGGATAACGCCCTTGTGATGGATTATCGCGCCGACACCGACAAAACCACGATTGTCAACCTAACAAACCACAGCTATTTTAATTTAGACGGCCACGCCGCCGGCCCTGTGCTATCGCAAGGCCTGCGCTTAGAAAGCCGCTTTTTCACCGAAAGCGATGCCGAAAATTTGCCCACGGGCGTTATCCTGCCGGTAGAAAACACGCCGATGGATTTTACACAGGAAAAGCCTATCGGCAAAGACATTGCGTGCGAGTATTATCAGCTGCTCCAAGCCGGCGGCTATGACCATAATTTTATTTTGGATAAAGAGCCCGGCGAATTGGCGCTTGCCGCCGTGGCCAAAAGCACGGACGGCGCGCTTACCATGCAATGCTACACCACGCAGCCGGGCGTGCAGCTGTATACGGGCAATTTTTTGGCAAATTGCGCTGTATTAGGCAAAGGCAAAACGCCATATCGCCAGTTTGCGGGCTTTTGCCTTGAAACGCAGCATTATCCCTGCACGCCCTCGCATCCCGCATTTCCAAACGTGGTGCTGCACCCCGGCGAGGAGCATCATGAAACAACGGTTTATCAGTTTACATAAATCAGCCTGCTGTTTTATGAAACGGCCATGCACGCATGGCCATATTACTGTATGATTAAGGAGTAAATTATGATTCGTATTACTATGGAAAACGGCAAAACTATCGACCTTGCGCTCGACGCAGCCGCCGCGCCCATCACGGTGGAAAACTTTCTCAAACTGGTAGGCGAGGGCTTTTATGACGGGCTTACCTTTCACCGCATTATCCCCGGCTTTATGATTCAGGGCGGCTGCCCCGACGGCACGGGCATGGGCGGCCCCGGGCATCACATTAAGGGCGAATTTG
>JAGPHI010000073.1 GCA_018055565.1 Oscillospiraceae bacterium
TCGTTGGGCCGTGGCGTATAAATATCCGCCAGAGGAAAAGGATACGGTGTTGCTGGATGTGGAAGTATCGGTAGGCCGCACCGGCGTATTAACGCCCACCGCCTCGTTTGAGCCCATTTTGCTTGCAGGCACTACTGTGGCGCGTGCCATTTTGCACAATGAAGATTTTATCAATGATTTACAGCTGCGCATTGGCGATGTAATACGCGTGCGCAAGGCGGGCGATATCATCCCTGAGGTAGTCGGCGTAATACGCCACAGCGATGCCGAGCGCTTTGTGATGCCGACGCACTGCCCCTCATGCGGCACAGCCGTTACACGCCCGCAAGACGAAGCGGCCTTGCGCTGCACAAACCCTGAATGCCCGGCGCAGGCGCTGCGCAATATAGTGCATTTTGCAAGCCGAAATGCAATGAATATTGACGGATTTGGCCCCGCCGTTGCCATGCAGCTTACAGAAAAGGGCTACCTGCAAAATGCAGCGGATATTTATTATATCACAAAAGACGAATTGCTTACGCTGGATAAGTTTAAGGAAAAATCCGCAGACAATTTGCTTCGCGCCATCGCCGCTTCCAAACAAAATAACTTAGATAAGCTTTTGTTTGCACTGGGCGTGCGCAATATCGGTGCAAAAGCGGCCGCGCTTTTGGCAGAGCATTTTGGCTCTTTAGATGCGCTGGCACAGGCAAGTAAAGAGGATATCAGCCAAATAGACGGGCTGGGCGATATTATGGCCGACAGCCTGCTGGACTTTTTTTCAAAAAGCGGCACACGCGATTTAATGGAAAGGCTTGTCAAGGCGGGTGTGAACACGCAGTATAAAGGCGAAGAAAAAACCGATAAACTGATGGGCAAAACCATTGTGGTTACAGGCACTTTACCCACGCTTTCGCGCAACGATGCCGAAGCGCTGATTGTAAAAAACGGCGGCAAAGCCGCAGGCAGCGTATCTAAAAAAACCGATTATGTGCTGGCGGGTGAGGCCGCAGGCTCAAAGCTGACAAAGGCGAACGAATTGGGCGTGCCTGTGCTGGATGAAGCGGCGTTTTTAGCCTTGCTTGATTAGAATACAAAATGCAATTCAATATGCAATAGCAGTGCTTTGCTTTTTCGGCAAAACACTGCTATTTCCGAAAAAAGAAAGGGTTGTTAGAATGGAAATAGATGTAAGGCATATCGCGAAGCTGGCGATGCTAAAAATCCCCGAAAACGAAATCGATTCAATGGCTGCTGAAATGCAGGATATCATTGCAATGGTGGAGCGCTTGCCCGATATCGGCACGCTTGAAACATTGCTAAACACGCAAGACACCATGCAATTGCGCGAAGATGTTATCACAGCATCCTATCCACGCGACGAAATGATGGCAAATGTGCCGCGCACGGTAGCAGGTTGTATCGTTGTGCCAAAAACAGTGGAGGAATCCGTTTGAAAGCGTAATCTTTCAAATCGGGTTTTGCGGCTTTGCAGCAATAAAACAGCGGCAAATTTGCCACAAGCGTAAAGCGCTGCAATTCCCCAGAAAGGAATATAATAAAATGAATTTATATGAAAAATCGGCTACCGAACTTGCCGCAATGCTGCGTAAAAAAGAAATTAGCGCAGTGGAAATCGCCCATTCTTCGCTACAGCGTATCGACGATACGGAGGGCGATATCGCCGCCTACTTAACCGTTGCACGTGCATCGGCGCTGGAAAGCGCCGCCGCGGTGGATGCCAAAATTGCCAAAGGCGAGGCTATTGGCGCGCTTGCAGGCATCCCTGTGGCAATCAAAGATAATATCTGCACCAAAGGCATCACCACCAGCTGCGGCTCTAAAATACTGGAAAATTTTGTGCCGCCTTACAATGCAACAGTAATAGAAAAGCTGGCGGAGGCAGACGCAGTGATGGCCGGCAAATTAAACATGGACGAATTTGCTATGGGCAGCTCTTGCGAAAATTCGCATTTTAAGCAAACGCACAATCCGTGGGATTTATCCCGTGTGCCTGGCGGCTCCTCAGGCGGCAGCGCCGCTACCGTTGCGGCTTTGCAGGTTCCACTTTCGTTAGGCTCTGATACCGGCGGGTCGGTGCGCTGCCCCGCAAGCCTTTGTGGCATTGTAGGTTTAAAGCCTACATATGGCGCGATTTCGCGCTTTGGGCTTGTGGCATTTGCTTCTTCGCTGGACCAAATTGGCACGTTTGCGCGCACGGTGGATGATACGGCGCTTTTGTTTGGCGCTATCTGCGGCGCGGATAAAGCGCACGATGCCACCAGCAAGGATTACACCTTTACAGGCATTCATGGTGAAATGAAAGGCCTGCGCGTGGGCTTGCCCCGCGAATATTTTACAAGCGGCATTACAAACGAAGTGAAAGCAAGCGTATTAAAGGCGGCAGATACACTTAAGGCGCTTGGCGCGGAAATCATAGACGTTTCGCTGCCGTCCACCGATTATGCACTGTCGGCTTATTACATTATTTCATCGGCAGAAGCATCGTCTAACCTTGCACGCTACGATGGCGTAAAATACGGCTATGCCTCAAAAACAGGCTCTGGCCTCAACGATTTATACCTCAACACCCGCAGCGAGGGCTTTGGTGCAGAGGTGAAGCGTCGTATTTTATTGGGCACGTATGTGCTGTCCAGCGGATATTTTGACGCATATTATAAGCGCGCAAAAATGCTGCAGCACAATATATCAACCGAGTTTGATGCGGCCTTTGCCCAATGTGATGTATTGCTAACGCCCACGGTGCCGTATACCGCCTTTAAACTGGGCGAAAAAGTGAGCGACCCTGTGGCGATGTATGCCGCGGATATTTGCACCGTTACGGTCAATATCGCGGGCTTGCCTGCCATAAGCGTGCCATGCGGCTTTGGCGCGGACAAAATGCCTATCGGCATGCAGCTGATTGGCCCGAAATTCAGCGAAAGCAATTTGCTTGCCGTTGCCAAAGCGTATGAAACGGCTTGCGGCGGCTTTGCAGTAAAGGAGGCGTAAACAAAATGACCAATCAATACGAAATTGTTGTAGGCTTAGAGGTTCACGCCGAGCTTTGCACGAAAACCAAGATTTTTTGCGGCTGTAAAAATGCATTTGGTGCAGAGGTGAACACGCTTTGCTGCCCTGTTTGCATGGGCATGCCCGGCACGCTGCCTGTTTTAAATAAGCAAGTGGTGGATTATGCCATCAAAATGGGACATGCGCTGCATTGCAGCATCAACCGCGTTACAAAAAACGACCGTAAAAACTATTTTTATCCCGATTTGCCCAAAGCCTATCAGATTAGCCAGTTTGACATTCCTCTTTGTGGCCAGGGCCATTTGGACATATTGCTGGGCGATGATGTGAAGCGAATCGGCATTACGCGCATTCATATTGAAGAGGATGCCGGCAAGCTGATTCACGACGATAATTTTGAGGGCACATTGGCAGATTACAATCGCTGCGGCGTGCCGCTGATTGAAATTGTGTCCGAGCCGGACATGCGCTCTGCGGCTGAGGCAAAGGCCTATCTTGAAACCATTACAGGCATTTTAGTATATCTGGGCGTATCCGATGCAAAAATGCAGGAGGGCAGCGTGCGCGCGGACGTAAACGTGTCGGTGCGGCCTGTTGGGCAAAAAGAATTTGGCACGCGCACAGAGATGAAAAACGTGAACAGCTTTGGCGCTGTGTATCGTGCTATTGAATTTGAATCTGCACGGCAGATAGAAGTGCTGGAAAACGGCGGCGTAATCAATCAAGAAACACGCCGCTGGGACGACGCAAAAGGCGTGAGCATTTTGATGCGCTCCAAAGAAGATGCGCAGGATTACCGCTATTTTCCCGATCCCGATTTGCTGACCTTTGAGGTAAGCGAAAAGCATGTGCAGGAATTGCACGACAGCGTGCCTGAGCTGCCGCTGGCCAAAACCCTGCGTTATATCAATGAATATAAGCTCCCGCGCGATGATGCGCAGCTTTTGGCACAAAACAAATTGCGCGCCGATTTCTTTGATGCTTGCGCGGCACAAAAGCGCTGCGATGCAAAGGCGCTGGCCAACTGGATTAACGTGGAAATTGCAAAATACCTCAACGAGCGCCGCATAGAGATAAGCGACACGGCTTTAACGCAAAACAATTTAACCACGATGGTGGAGCTGATTGAAACAGGCGTGATATCCAACACAGCCGCCAAAACCGTGCTTGAAATCATTTTAGAGCAGGATGTGCAGCCAAAGCAAATTGTAGAGGAAAAAGGCTTGGCACAAATTAGTGATTCCGGCGCGCTTTCGGCGATTGTAGAGGGCATTCTTGCGGCCAATGCCAAAGCTGTAGAAGATTATAAAAATGGCAAAACCAATGTTGTGGGCTTTTTAGTGGGCCAATGCATGAAAAACAGCAAAGGGCAGGGCAATCCCGCGATGATGCGCGATATGGTAGTGGCTGCTATTGAAAAAATGTAATACAGTTTCCCACCAATAATACAGCAGATAAAAAGAGATGTACCATCTTGTTTGATGGTGCATCTCTTTTATTTTGATTCTTCTATAAATGACATATTTTTCCACTTTTGCGGTTTATACTGATAAACAGGATGTCACGCGAGGGGGTTTATTGCTTGCGGCCCATTGTTTATGTGGATGTGCTTTTTATTACAAATGCGCTGATTGGCTATTTTACGCTGCTTGCAACGAGCAAACTGTGCGGCGAAAAGCCCATGCCCCTGCGCTTAACGCTTGGCGCTGTGGCGGCAGGGTTTGCGTCATGCATTATTTTTGTGCCGCTTGGCAACGCGATTTTGTGGATATTTAAAATTGGCACTGCGGTGTTAATCTGCGTGTTAAGCTTTCGGTTTACCAAAGCGCGTTCGCTTGCAAAGGCGGTGGTGTGGTATCTGCTTTTAAACTTTGCGCTTGCAGGCACGGTGTTTGCAATGCAATATTATTTTTCGCCGCAGGGCATCGAAATGCACAATCTTACGTTATATTTTAATGTTTCTCCGATTGTTTTGCTTCTAAGTGTTTTGGTAGTGTATCTTGCGGTTACGCTAATATGTCTTATTTTTGCACGCCCGCAGGCGCAGTTGATTGCCGATGTGGCGTTTCGTTGTGGGGACAAAGAGGTCAATTGCAAGGCGCTTGTAGATTCGGGCTTTTCGGTAAAGGATCCCATCAGCGGGCAAGAGGCATTTATGGTGTCTTATAGCGATGTAAAGCATTTTTTGCCGGCAGATATATCCCAAATGCTTTTGCTGTATCTGCTGCGCGGCGTGGCAGAGCAAAACAATCATTTTCGGTTAATTTGTGTGCATACAGCCGCGGGCACAAAGGCTTTGCCAGCTGTAAAGGCAACAGACATTACAGTAAAAATCGGGCATAAAACCGCAATTTTCCCAAGCGCACTTGCCGTATTTACAAACGAGCCTTTGGCAGGCGGCAGCTTTGGCGCAATCATTGGCATGCAATTTGCCAAAACCTGTTTGTAAGGAAAGGATCGTAAATATGTTTAAAAAAATCAAGGCAATTTTTAAAAATTATTGGGAAAAGCTGTGCATCTGCGTGGCGCTGCCGGACTATATTTACTATATCAACGGCTCAGAAACGCTGCCCGCCCCTTTAAGCGCGGAGGAAGAGCGCATTGTATTTGCGGGGCTTGAAGAGGGCAGGCAAAGCTGCCGCGATTTGCTGATTGTACATAATTTGCGCTTGGTGGTGTATATTGCCAAAAAATTTGAATCCAGCGGCATCCCGATAGAGGACATTATCTCTATCGGTACCATCGGATTGATTAAGGCGGTCAACACGTTTGTGCCGTCCAAAAACATTAAGTTGGCCACTTATGCCAGCCGCTGTATTGAAAACGAAATCCTGATGTATCTGCGCAAAAGCTCAAATCGCAGGCAGGAAAGCAGCATTGACG